>CAZBYM010000013.1:0-5686 GCA_964495745.1 uncultured Chryseobacterium sp.
GAACTTCGCACTGAGCATATCTGCCACTTCAGAAATCTTGTCGTAAACAGAACCGTGTGCGATTACCTTATCGCATTTCAAACCGTAGTTTTTCTCAACCGTATCAATAAGCTCATCCAATTTCTTATCTACTTCTTTCCGGATTTCGTCGTCTTGCAATTTTGAAACAAAACGGCTCAAAAATCCTCCAGTTTCCATTACATAGACCAAAGTGAGGTCTGCATGGATCATTTTGGCAAGATGGGCTGCCTGCTCAATAGCAATATCGGATTGTTCACCAAAATCAACTGGAACTACAATTTTGTTGGGAGTGTGACTCATAAGTTATGCTTTACGGTTTTATCAGCTTTTATTGTTGCGAAAAAGAAAGGCAAAAATAAACAAAAACGGCTTACCTAAGGAAGGCTATTTTTCGGGCTATTTCTGCCATATTTGGGGGCTAATCCCAATTGTACAAATCAAAATCGCCACCAAGACACGAGTTCACCAAGTCTGACGAAAAACGTATTACTCTGTTTTAGTCATACGGTGCTTGAGTTGCAAAATTATCAAGCCATTATGCAAAATCCCATTGCTGAAACTGAATTAATCCTGAATCCAGACGGAAGTGTTTATCACCTAAAATTACGTCCTGAAAATCTTGCTGACGACGTTATTGTGGTTGGGGACCAAGGCCGAGTTGAGACCATTTCGAGTCTATTTGATTCGATCGATTGTAAAATTCAGAACAGGGAATTCGTCACCCATACTGGATATTATAAAGGCAAACGAATCACTGCTTTGTCAACAGGAATTGGTACTGATAATATTGACATTGTCCTTAACGAACTGGATGCTTTGGTGAACATCGATCTTGTTTCCCGTACAATCAAGCCAGTGAAGAAGTCGTTGAATGTTATTCGTATTGGGACAAGTGGCGCTCTTCAAGGAGATATTCCAGTAGACAGCTTCGTTGCTTCATCACATGGAATGGGTTTTGACGGGCTACTGAACTATTATGCAGGTCGCGATTTGTGCGACGAACCTTCTGTGGCTGAAGCGTTTATGACTCATGCTGGATGGCTAAAAGGTCTCCCATATCCATATGTTGTGAAGGCATCAGAAAAATTGATGAAACAAGTAGCTCATGATATGACTTCCGGAATAACAGCCACAGCTCCTGGCTTTTATGGGCCACAAGGAAGGCAATTACGCTTAGCTCCTGCCCTCGCCGATCTCAATGAAAAACTAACTTCTTTCAGGCATGAGGCCGGACGCGTTACAAATTTCGAAATGGAGACTTCTGCCTTATATGGTTTGGGCCGATTATTGGGACATGAATGTTTGACTGTTTGTGCAATAATCGCGAATCGTGTGCAACGCCAATACAGTAAAGATTATCATCCGGTTATAGAAAAACTCATTCATACCGTGCTTGAACGTTTAAGTGTTAAAAACTAAGAAAGCAGTGAAACCGATTTCTGGTCGCGACACGTATATTTGTTAGGAGTAGCACAAAATGGACAAAACTGAAGTTCATGCATTGATTAGTTTGCTGGATGATCCGGATGAAAAAGTATTTCTCCAGATCAAAGAGAAACTTTTGTCCATGGGATTTGAAGTTATTCCTGAATTGGAATCTGCCTGGGAAAATTCTTTTGACACGATACTTCAGCAGCGTATAGAAAGTATTATTCATAAGATTCAGGCGGATGCGCTGGTTCGGGCAATAAAAGAATGGTCGTATCCTGAGAATCAAGATTTGCTCACCGGAGCGTTATTGGTTGCACGATCGCAATATCCGGACATTAACGAACTGCAAGTTCGAAAACACATTGAGCAGATTAAGCAAGACATTTGGCTCGAGCTGAATAATAATCTCACAGCTCTTGAAAAAGTACGTGTGATTAATCACATCTTATTTGAAGTACACAACTTCAGCGGAAACACAAGTAATTTCCACGCTCCTCAAAATTCGTACCTCAACAATGTGCTTGAAACGAAAAAGGGAAATCAGGTTTCGCTTTCTATTATTTACGCTGTAATTGCTCAAGACCTTCGTATTCCAATTTATGGAGTTAATCTTCCTGAGCATTTCATTCTTGCATACGTCGACCAATCCGTTCAACCGGCACAAGCTATCATGGCAGATCAGGATATGGTATTATTTTATATCAATCCATTCTCGCGAGGATCTGTAGTAAGCAAGAAAGAAATTGAAGCGTTTGTTCGCCAGCAAAGACTTGAGCCGAAACCGGAATTTTTCGCGCCATGTTCCAATCTGTCAATAATAAGACGTCTATTGAATAATCTCATGGCCGCATATGAAAAACTTGGATATCCGAATAAGGTAGATGAGTTGAGAGTTCTACGTGACGCGCTTGAAGGGTAAATTGATTTTCACACGATGATCAGGAGCCGTTATCTGTCAGGAATTATTCTATTCCTGATTTTCCTCATCAGTTTTGTTCTCCATTTCCGAATTTTCACAACTGATATCGTTGGTCCGCATTCGTGGAGACAAACAGCAACTCAGTCGAACATTGATTGCTTCTTCGAAGAAGACAATAACATTTTGCATCCGCGAGTTCTTGCGCGAGGTTCCGGAGTAGGAATTAAGCAATCCGAATTTCCAATCATGCAGTGGACAATTGCTCAAACATATCACGTGTTAGGCCAAAGCATTACATCAACACGCACAATTTGTTTTGTAATTGGCTTGCTCACCTTGTTTGGCTTTTTTCTGCTGCTCAAAAATTTGATGGTCAATCCCAATTCAGTGCTTGCAGGAACTGCAATGTTTACATTCTCGCCCTTGTTCTATTATTACATGATTAATCCTTTACCCGACTTGTTCGCACTCTGCGGTGCCGTTTGGGCCATTCATTTTTATTTTCGTGCGGATAAACAAAACATAAAATGGATGTATTTCGCAGGAACATTTTGTTTGTGTCTTGCTACGCTAAGTAAATTGCCTTACCTACTTTTCGCAGGAGTTCCGTTAGGAATACTGATTAATCAGATCAGAAGCAAACGATTTAGAAATTCCGGAATTGCATTATTGCTTTCCGGTTTCTTCCTGCTTCCTGCAATCTGGTGGTACGTGAAGGTACTTCCAACGATGATGTGGAATCCAGTCATTGCCGGCGTTTTCTCTGATACAAAAGAAGGCCGCCCGATTATCGAATCTATTATTGGCAATTTGATTTCATCATTGCCCGAGCTTTATCTGAATTATGCAATGGTTCCATTTTTTCTGATTGGACTATTTCTTCTTGTCCGGAACAGAAAGAAAATAATGAATCAGTACTTGCCGTTTTCCATTACAGGAATTATTTTGCTGATCTATTTTTTTTACGAGATCAATCTGATTTCTACAGTTCACGATTATTATATGTTACCGTTTCTTCCTTTGCTATTTCTGCTTTCAGTTTATGGATGGCAACACATAATGGAGATGAGACAAAAGTCGATTCGCTTTTTTGCAGTCGCGTTAATTTTGGCAACACCAATCACAGCTTTCCTGAGAATTGATTCAAGATGGAACACGAATGAACCTGGATTTCCAGCAGACTGGTACGCCTATCGTGATGAGTTGCGAATTGCCGTGCCGGATGATAAGTTAGTCATCATGGGATCGGACATGACCCAATGTATAATGCCGTACTATCTACACAAGCGCGGATGGACATATTACGAGTATGAATTGACTCGCGAGAAACTTCAACACTACATGAATGAAGGCGCGAAGTTCCTTTATACGGATTGCGAACAAACATTACGGGATTCGACATTGCGTCCGTTTCTAAAAGAGATTCAAGTGAATGGAAGTGTGCATGTGTTTGAATTGCACCAGTAATGTTTACTCCACTGGAATTGTATTGCCAAATTTATCGCTTGAATATTCTGCCAATTGTTCGAGCTATCATGACTATATCTGTTCCAAAATTAGCGCGTTCGATATATTGAAGATTCAATTTTAATTTCTGCGGCATGATTACTTCAATATACGTTTTCTCCGGATCAGCGGACTTTGCGAGCAATTCACTCTCTTCAAAATATTCCAGAGAAGCCAAATCAGTGATTCCTGGTCTCACGCTAAGTACTGCGAGCTGCTCATTCGTATAAAGCTCAACATATTTTCGAACTTCAGGGCGCGGACCAACTAAACTCATTTCCCCAAACAGAACATTGATGAGTTGAGGTAGTTCATCAATTTTGTATTTGCGAATGAAGTAGCCACTTTTCGTGATTCGGGGGTCGCGACCGCCAACGGTGAGCAATCCACTCTTGTCAGCATCAGGACGCATGGAACGGAATTTCAACAATGAAAAATCTTGATTATTTTTCCCCACCCTGCATTGCCTGTAAAAAATTCCGCCGCGACTATCGAGTCTAATCCAAATTGCAATAACAACGAAAAAAGGAAGCAAAACAATGAGCCCAATCAATGACATGACGATATCGAAGAGGCGCTTCATACAATTATTCCGGTGAGAATTATTTTCCAGTTCCGATGATATCAATTACCGAACGAACAACGGCATCAATTACCTGCTTCACCATATCATCTGTCATGTCGAAAAACACAGGAAGTGAAATTTCGCGCGAGAAGTTTTTATACGCAACCGGATAGTTTTTAATGTCGTAACCCAACGATTTGTAAAAACTTGTCATAGGCACAGGAATGAAATGCACATTCACGCTTACGTCCCGTTCAAATATTTTCTGAATTATTGCATCGCGTTGTTCTTCATTGATTCCTTTAATACGCAATGGATAAACATGACAGGATGAAAATGAATCTGCAGTTCTGAACAACGGCAGCTCCGACCAAGGATATGCGGATAAGGTCCAATTATATTGATCGACAATTTTTTCGCGCTTCACTAATGTTTCCTGATCGTATCGGGCCAATTCAACAAGGCCAATTGAGGCCACGATGTCAGTCATGTTGCATTTGTATCCAGCTTCAACAATATCATACTTCCAGTTGCCCCTTTGCATTTTCGCGAGCGCGTCTTTGTTTTGTCCGTGCAAAGTGGAAACGCAAAGCTTCGCGTAAATTTCATCGTTGTTGAATGGAGCAGGAAGATTTAATGCGACCGCTCCACCTTCAGCAGTTGTGAGATTTTTTACTGCATGAAATGAAAAAACGGAGACATCTGTTAACGAGCCGGTTTTTTTACGCTTATAAATCGCACCGATGGAATGTGCAGCGTCTGCCAACACTAAAACACGACGAAGTTGTTTTTGAATTTCGTTATCAGGCGAAAATATTGATCTTGTTTCCGCTGCAATGGCATTGATCGTATTGTAATCGCATGGCCAACCACCAAAATCAACCGGCATGATAACTTTCGTTCGTGGAGTTATTGCTTTTCTAATTTCATCTGTGTTGATATTGAAGTCCGAAGCATTCACATCCACAAAAACAGGTTTTGCGCCACAGTGAATAATTACATTCGCCGTTGCAGCGTATGTATAAGCAGGGAGAATTACTTCGTCACCTTCCTTTACACCAAACCAACGAAGCATAATTTCAAGTCCGGCGGTGGCAGAATTCAAACACAGCGTCGATTTGTTCCCGCAGTACGCTGTAATCTCTTTCTCAAATCGCTTTGTTTTCGGTCCGGTTGTAATCCATCGTGCGTTCTGCTTTTCAACAACTTCGTCATTATTTTTATGATCGTTACTTGTTGGCGAA
>CAZBYM010000013.1:5696-20452 GCA_964495745.1 uncultured Chryseobacterium sp.
TGAAACCTCTGATGGAGAAAAGGGTATCATTCTGATGTACGATTAAAAATGTACGAATTACAATTTCGGTGAGAGAATGCTTCTGTCGGCTGCAAACAAAACTAGTGAATAAAAGAATCCTACAAACAATGTGCCTGTTTGAACCTGCAACATCGATTCCGGAATGAAATTGAACATAAGTAGCAATGTAAATAGTACAATAAATCCAAATCTCCTTCGTATTCCCGCAATAATTGTACAGAGAAAAATTCCACACAACAAAATTATCCCTGGAATACCAAGCGCAATTCCTGTCTGAAAGTATTGGCTGTGCGCATTCAGGTTCTTTTCCTTCGCCCCTGTCATTCCCTTTTCCAGATACTTTACTTCAAGCGAATCCTGCACATCGCCTGTGCCAACACCAGCGAATGGGTGCTGAGCAATTAACTCTCTATCAACTTTCCATATCAGCAAACGAACACGATTGCTTTCAGTGTCTTTCGGATCAATAGGAGCGCTTGAAGAAATTACCTCCGTCATTTCCTTTAAACGTTCTGCCAGAACAGGAAAAACGTTTACTGCGATGAAAAAACCTGCAACAAGAGCAACCAATGCACCACCGGCCACTGCGTACCTCCGAAATCTGACTATCGCATATCCGATATAAAACAAAAACGCGAAAACCAGTGAAATGATTCCTGTTTTTGACGCCAGCATGAAAACCATGATGCTAAAAAACAAAACCAATCCAATAGAAATGATTTTTGAACGAATAGAAAACTTGTGAAGTAACACTCCATGAAAAAGCAACATTACACCTACAACATAATATAGAGAAATGTAACTCGGATGCATAATGTGTTCCGAGAAATCCTGATACGAAAAATGATTCACTCCATCCTTCGAATAAAGTAGCATAGCGCGAACCAACATGAACAACCCAACACTGGTCAACCCTATGATGTAAGCTCCGAAAATCCACTTCGTTTGCTTCGCGTCTAATCTCATGGAGGCAAACACAGGTGGAAAAATAAATAAGCCAAGTTTTACCGCAAGACTGATTGCCGCTTCACTTTTGTTCGCCGACCAGAAGTATCCGGTCACATACAGTATGCAGAATGCAATCCAGATCCAAACGAGCGGTGATTTACAAATATTTTCCCACTTCTCCTTCCAGTTGAATCCGATGAGCCAGAAGAAAACAAGGAATGTGCCACATTGAGGAACAAGAAAATTCCATGGCAGAAGTAACGCGCAGATCACCATCATCGCGAGAACTGCATTACTCATGAAATTCACATATGCTTTCATTTATCGACTGCTTGTACTGTGCTTTTTCTTTGGTTTCAATCCAAAAATAACAAAACGTATGAAGCCTCTGATATAACCAAAACCATAACCTAAATGCAGCAAAACGAAAGCGATAACCACGCCTGGCACTTCACTGAGCTTTGATTTTTGAAATAATGCAGAAGTAATAGCAAAAAGAAAATATGAAATCAACATTACACTCCACAACATCCAGTAATAAGGTACAAATGGAAGAGCCACAACTGTCATCACAAAAAGAACGAAGAATGGAGGTGCAAGTTGTCGGATGGATGTTACAGTTCTATGCTTTCGATTCACATACACTTTCCAAAAGCCATACTGGTAATACTGGCGCAACAATTTTTCGAAAGATGCACGCACATAATATTTTGCACGAATTGCCGGGTCAAGAAGAATTTTGAATCCACCTTTTATCACACGGAAGTTAAATTCATCATCTTGATTGCGTGTTAAATCTTCATCAAAATATCCGATCTTTTCAAAAACCTCTTTTGCATAAGCTCCGAACGCAACGGTATCCACGTAACCAGATTTTGCCCCTGTTCTGAAATGCGCATTCCCTACTCCAAATGGAGAAGACATTGCTTTCCCGATCTTTTCAGAAACTGAATCTTCATTCACGTTTTCCAGAATGCCACCGACACAACCCACAGAAGAATCATTTTGTAAATTCTTAATACACAACTTCACATAATCAGAATTGATTTCCGAATGAGCTCCGAGAATAATAAACACATCGCAATCTGCAGCATGCATTATTCCGAGATTAAGTGCGTATGGTGTTGTTTCTTGCCTATTGATCAATAACTCAACACGGGAATCATTTTGTGCAATTGTACGAACGATTTCCTGAGTACGATCTGAGCTTCTTCCATCGCAGACAATGACACGTAAATTTTCTGAGGGATAGTCAGACGCAAGAACTGAACCCACACACTTTTCAATGTATCGCTCTTCGTTTCTGCAAGGGATGACTACTGCGACTTTTTTCACGTGTTCAAATTGTGTTGAAAGCGAGAATTCAGATCGGTATACAATTCTTCTATTGCTGAAAGATTTTGCTGCCAATCATAATTTTCAAGAACCCGATTGCGCCCCTTTTTTATCTTTTCTGCAGCTAATTCTGAATTTTCGAGATAACGTAAAATAGCATCTGCGGCATCCTCTGCATTTCCTGCCGGAACTATCAGCGCTGTATCGCCTTCTCCTGTTACTTCACGCAAACCAACAGCATCGCTAACAACTGTTGGAACGCCGCACGCCATCGCTTCAATCACTGCCACACCAAAACTTTCCTGGAGAGAAAGATTTGCAAAGACATCAAACTGATTTAGATATTCGGGCACATCTTCCTGAGCGATCGCACCAGTAAACAAAATATCATTCTTCCATTCTGAAGTTGCTGCCAGTGCTTTCAATTCTGATTCCTGCGTACCAGTTCCGCAAATGACCAGTTTGAGTTTCTGTGTGTATTTGCGTTTCACTATTTCAAACGCCCTGATCAAAACATCAATTCCATAATGTCGTTCCAATGTTTTGATAGTTCCAATCACCCGGGTATCATCTGAAAACAATGCCGATCCCTTATTCGGAAAGTATATTGATAAATCAACTCCAAAAGGAGTAACATGAACCTCATCCCTTCCCAACTTCACGACTTGTTGTTTCATCACTTCGCTGGTGGAAAATACAGCGTCGGCCTTGCGTAAATTTCTTTTAACAAGTCTTTTGTGCAGCCATGACTTCGCGGGGAATTCAAAGACATCAGATCCCCAGACTGAAATCACGAGTGGATGAAAACCGGAACGCACCCCAAGTGTTCCATACGAAGTGGCGTAATGCGCATGAACAATCGTTGGTTTGAAATCTGCAATAATTTTTCTCAGTGAAGGAATCATCTTCAGATAGCCTAATTTACTAAGAGTTCCCCCTTGAAACTTTTCCTTCTGAAACCCGTCGCTATCAAAATTTTTTATTGATGGGTATTTTTCGTGCCAGTCGGAACCGCTTTTTCGCAAACTAAATATGCCTATTTCATATCCGCGATCATGCAGAGAGACCGCCCATTTTCGCGTATGAGCAGAATCAACGTCAGATAGAAACAAAATTCGCTTCAACATATATTCTGAATTACCGACTGCGACACATTCAAAGATAGCTCAAACTACAGCCAATTTCCCGTGTCTATAAGCAGTTTTACACAGTGAAGCGCTCATAAAAGCGAACCCAATCTCAGGGAAAATGATGAACTTTACGTATCGCATGAACCGACCATTAATTGCATTTATTACAGCTGATGATCCCAGAGATAAGCGTTCCTGGTCGGGCACGAATCATTTTCTCTATCGTACACTAGAGAAACACATCGGCAATGTTGATATACTTGGCCCGTACACGCCGCAACCTTTGAAATTTTTCTGTTCGGCTATTAATTTCCTAACACTTCGTTTGTTGGGCAAACGCTTTGATTACCGTCATTCGTTCTTGATGCGGAATGCGTACGGGAAATATTTCAACGATTTGTTGAAGAAGAAGAACTACGATTTGGCAATCGTCTCTGCATCTATCGCGGCAGCTGCCGGAATAAAAACCAGCATTCCTATTGTTTACATCAACGACCGAGTAATACCCGGTGCAATGAATTATCATAAGATCCTGACGCAATTATTTGAATTCTCAAAACGTCAAAGCATTGCATGCGACAAACAGGCAATAAAGCATAGTACTGTTTCGGTATTCTCATCGCATTGGGCAGGTAATGCAGCTATAGAATTGCATGGTATCGATCAGCGCAAAATAAAAGTGTTGCCGTTCGGTGCCAATTTTACTGAACGTCCGCCTGCTCCTTCAACAATTTCGTTTCCTGAATTTCCAATTCGCCTGTTATTTGTAGGAGTAAACTGGGAAGATAAAGGAGGACAAATTGCTTTTGATGCATTACAGGAAGTTTTGAAAAACGGAATAGATGCAAAACTTACAATTGTTGGTTGCTCTCCTCCAGAAGGTATTCAACATCCGAAAATGAAAGTGGTTGGATTTTTAGATAAGAACATTCCCGATGAAGCAGCCAGGTTGATGGACTTATTTCGCAAAAGTCATTTTTTTATTTTGCCAACGAAATATGAAGCTTATGGACTGGTATTCTGTGAAGCTGCTGCGTACGGAATTCCAGCCCTTGCTCCTGCTACTGGTGGAATTCCAAGTATCATTGAAGATGGAGTAACCGGATATTTACTTCCGGAAAATGCGAATGGTAAAATGTACGCAGAGAAAATTATTCAACTTGTGAATGAGCCAATCGTTTGGCAGGCGATGCGCAATGCAGCTTACCAACGGTACAGTGAAAAATTAAATTGGGATGCCTGGGCCGGAAGTTTCAGAAATGTGCTGGAAGAGGCCGGTATTCTGAATAAGAAATCCTGACCGTTTTCACTCGAGCAACTTGCTGTATGCTGCCCGAAATTTTTGCTCACTGAAATTTTCACAAGCAAATCGGTAAGCTTCATCCTGCAATCCTTTCAAAGTTTCGGGTGAAGAAGTAAGCCACTTGATTTGTTTCACAGTTTCTATAACAACGGATTTTGCCTCGGCTGAGGAAAGTACAATTCCATTCGTGTCATTCAGACGATTTGGAATGTCTCCCACTGGAGTGGCAATCACAGCGAGTTGGTGTGACATGGCTTCCATGATGACCACAGGAAAACCTTCTCGAGATGAAGTCAGTACCAGAATATCGTGTTGATCATAAATTGCATTGAGTAAATTGTCGTCCACGATTTCTCCAACAAAATTCACAAACGGGAAGCTGGAATCATTCGAAACATTTCCGACAACTGTAAAACGAAACTTGCCTGGCAATTCCGTCTCAAGCAATTTTGCAATCTCCAGAAATAATTCCACTCGTTTTTCCGGACTGTCTCTTCCTACGAACAAAATTCCAGGCCGGTCAACCGACGAATTTATTTTGGAATCAGGAATTCTGACTGCATTATCAATCACTCTTAAGCGACCAGAGTAAAGCTCAGGAACATTGTTTCGAAAATAGAATTCCGAGAATTCCTTCATCGCGTATCCTGAGACGAAAATCCTTTCATCAAATCGCGTGGCCAGTGACAATAACTTCCTATGTGCAAGGTTCGCTCCTGCTTGATACTTGAAAGCATGAATCAGATCAATCACTTTCACCTGCTTTGAAAGCACAGGAATAAGATCATAAAGCAAACCGGCATTGGAACCAAAACAAACCGCATGATTCACCGAATTTATCTTAGTCGCCAACAACCGCTTTGCTTTCTTTCTGGTAAGCGGGTAGTTGATGTAATGCGCTATGTCCAGAATTTCAGCGCTCTCAGAAAAACGGGAAAGAAAATTTCTGTTGTCCGAAAATGAAGAGAAAATAACAAGCGGTTTATGAGCTTTTATTGCTTCCACAATTGCAGCATGAACTTTCTCAGCACCACCGACATGAGTGTATGGAAAAATGAAGAAGTGCCGACCTGAATATGCCTCAATTTTTTTACGAAATTCATTACGCTCAGCAATAACGCGCCAAGGCATACTTGTCAGAAACCGTTTTGTGTCTCGTCCCCAATGAGGCAACTTATTCGAAACCACATGTCTCGCTCTGTTCTTCGTCAAACTCAACATCACACCAAAGAAAAATCCGTTGATCTTTAATTTCAGAAACTGGGCGAACAAAAACTTTCTCTTAGAACGAATAAGTCGAATTTCCAAAATTTCAGACGCCTTGTCTTTTCCTGAAATACTTCCCGGATGAATTCTGTAATGCAACAATACTTCCGGCAATTTTGCAATCTTAAATCCTGAAGCCAGCATACGCATCCATAGATCCCAATCCTCTGTTCCTTTTTGTTGAGAATTGTAAAGGAACTTCAACGCAATTTCTCTGCGCATCATGACACCAGGGTGAGCAATGCAATTTGTACGCATCATCATGGTGCGGATTTCCTTTTCAGAAACCGTCGTCCGATCAGTGTTCCATACACCGGTAACGCGACCGTCAACATTAATAAAATCTACGAAACAAGAAATTACCGAAATATGAGGATCACTATCGAGAGCCTGCACTTGTTTACTCAATCGTTCTGGAAACGAAATATCATCTGCGTCCATGCGCGCGATGTATTCTCCCCGTGCTTCCTCAATACCACGATTGAGAGTTGCGATAATTCCAATATTCCTTTCGTTGTTGAGAACGCGGATGCGCTTATCTGCGAATGAAGCAATGATCTGTGCACTCGAATCCGTTGAACCGTCATTGATGATCAACAATTCGAAGTCGGAGAAAGTTTGCGACAGAATGCTGTCTATCGCTTCGCGAAGAAATTCCGCCGCGTTATAAACCGGCAAGAGCACAGTAACTTTAATATTATGTGCGCTATCGTTCAAACTGATTCGGTTAGTGAAGTATACAAGCTCGCATAGTGTTGTGCAATTTTCTTCCAGGTAAATTTTTCTTTCCAGGCTCTGCGTCCCCTTTCACCGGCAGATTTCAAGGCATTTCGATCGGCACAGACCTTATCCAAAACTTTGATCGACTCAGGAATATTAATCTTCACCCAACCATTTTCCCCTTTGCTTCCCGGAAGAAGCCATCCGGCGCTTGACCACTCAATAATCTCAGCGATATTTCCAGCTTCAGAAGCAAGAAACGGAACTCCTGCCGCCATTGTTTCAAAAAGAACAATTGGCGAACATTCCACATTGCTGGGAAAGAAAAACAGATCAGCCTCTCGAAAAGCTTCAACAGTATCTTTCCGCTCCAGCTCAGTAAAAATAATTTTCTTTTTTCGCAGCTTAGCCAATATTCTCAGTCGTACATAACTGTAATGACTTTGAAACGCTCCTTCAAGATATTTCATCTTGTTTCCGGCGAGAACCAGAACTGCATTCTCCAGAGAAGAACCGATGAATATTTTTATTGCTTCGCGATGTCCTTTCACTCCTGTGTAAGTTGCAACATGGAGTAACATGAACTGGCTCTTGCTGATTCCAAGTTTCTCTCTGATCGATCCACTTGCAGGAGCTTCAAATTCCTCCTCCGCTGCACCATTAGGAATCAAAGTGATATTCTTCACTTCATTTTCGCGAGCAAAATTTACATCCTGATAATCATCAGACAAAAACACGTTCATATCAAATGAATTCAACCACGATTTCATCGATTCGAAATACGCGGCATATGCAGGATTGTGAAAATGAGAGAATCCTGTTGGGACGAAAACTTTCTTCCCGGGGATTTCACTCAATCGATTAATCACTGCGTCGACTGACCATTGCTGTGCTGCGAAGAAAACTACTACATCAAAATTTCCCTCTTGCAACGCATGAAAATAGGATTGTGTATCTCCTCGAATTCCTTCCACCAGGTTACCCTGAATTTCGAATGAACTAATGCTTACGCCATTGATGACATTTTCTCTACGATCTACATGTGCTGATGTAAACACTGTTACTCTGTGACCAAGTTTAGTAATTCGCTCAGAAAGCTGCTTTACAACTTCAGGCATTCCACCCTTGGCCGGCTCGTAGCTTTCTACGCAATGAGCTATGTTCAGAGTTTTATCCATGAAGCGGGAATAATATCATGCTGAGCAGAACCATCGGCAAACCATTTTTTTGGTGCGATGACTATTTTTTCTTTCGAAGGATTCAACCAAGCGCCCCACCAGCTAAAACTACTGTTTGCAATAATGTGATGTTTGCAATTGCTCATAAGCCGCAAATCTTCAAACCCTTTGTCTCCGGAATTCCAGTCAATATAAGTCGTTTCTCCTTGCAGAATAATATTTTCTTTCACCCATTTTGGATCATCAGAGAAAATGAAAAAATGTGGTGTTTCTTTTGTAGACGAAAGAATGTGTTCAACTCCGGCATGATAATACTCGAGTCCAATTAAAGAATGAAAATCACTTGCTGCAGCTAATGTTACATAGTCGCCCCTTCTGATGTGCAGACTTATTGAAAATGAATTCTTTATTTTCTGAAGCGTTTCTTCATTTCTACCAGACGCCTGTTCAAGAAATTCAAAATCTCTTCTGATTATTGATTCATGTAGATTAAAATACTTTTCGCATTGAAAATAACCTTGCAGGTAAGTGTTCTTCGGATAAGAAAATAATTCAGGGTGAAACTCCTGTGATGCTTCGTAGAAATTCCTATACGGAAAAGGCCAAAGTGAAGAATCTGACATTTTTCTCCAAAAGCGATTAGAATTTAAGCTCCGCAAGAAACGAATGCGTCCGCTGCGTTCAAATTTGTATTGAATATTGAAACAGCCAAGTTCATAATCCCGTTGTGTCCAGCGACCCTTCGCATCCTCATAGAGAAATGAAGGATCCAGATATACCCACGTGTTTTTTTCCAGTGCCAGCGCTCTTGCCGCTGCGTACTGAAACATCTGGTTTCCCAGCCCACCCATGAGTTTTACTGCAATCATTTTCTATTTTTCGTATACAAGCGTCATACCAGGTAACCCGAGTTGTGTGCTGATCGTTTTATATTTTTTCGTTTGTGTAGTAAGCACATCACGAATTGCTTCATTAGGTCCAATATTGTAACCCGCTTCTTTCGATTGATAAAACGTGTCATGCAAAAGGACAACGGCGTCAGGAATATGTTTCAATATTTCATCCAATTCTCTTTTCACCGATTCATAACTATGATCTCCGTCCACGAAAAACAAAACTTTTCCTTTTGGTTTTTGCTGATCATAAATTTCAAATGATCTGGTCAATCCGTCTGCCTGATGAAGTGTGACTTCCTTTAATCCTAAAACCATTTTACCACGGTCTTTTTGCGGATGTTCATTGTGAAAAACATCATCCGGCAGATCAATTGAATGAATTTGACACGGAATGTCGAAGGCCTTAATCGTTTCGTAAAATATCCTTGCCGATTTTCCAATGTTTGTTCCCCATTCGAAAATCAACTCCGGCTTGAAGCGGCAAACGGTTGCAGTCATCAGTGAAAGTTCATCCAATGGAAACGGGTGCATGCCAACAGCAGGGACAAGTTTTTCTACAATGAATTCAGATGTAATCCAGTTGTTGACTTCAAATTCTGAGAAATTCAAATTCTTAGCCGGATTATCAAATTTCTTTTTCGAGAACAGTCCCATGTTATTTAATTTTCAATCGTTGAAAAAACGTGCGTCCATTGTTTTTCATCGCTAAACGGTACGCCTTGCGAATGATTGCGTGATGTTGCGTTCCATTCTGCTGTTTAACGTGCCAATGATACAAATCCGACATTACATTCTCACGTTGCTCCAGTTCCTTAATTCCTGAACGAATACTGTTCGTTGCATCATCAGCGTATGTGGCCAAAGGCTCTTGGGTATAACAGAAATTTGTAATTGTCGCGACGCGCAACCACAACGCAAAATCTTCAATGGCACGAAGTTGTTCCTCTTCAGGAAATCCTCCTGTAATATCCAGAAGGGATTTGCTCACTATGCACGAGCTACAAACTACATAGTTCGTTTTCAAAAGTGTGTCAAGTGTGAAAAACGATTCCGTATTGTTCAAGTACGGACTCGCTGAGTTCTTTCCAGGTGTAATCCTCAAGGCGTTTGTGCATGATGCCTGCATTCCGGTTCTCTGTAAGTCGAGCAATTGCTTTTCGATTTTTTCAGGCATCCATGTATCATCACTGTCCAGAAACGCAATCCACTTTCCTCTGGCGTTGCTTAACCCTCTATTTCTTGGGACGGCAGGTCTTCCGGCTCGTGGTCCTTCGATAAATCGCACGATCTTCGAGTTGAATTCTGAAACAACCTGACGAGTGTTATCAGTGGAGCCATCGTCGCATACAAGAATTTCAGAAACAGCATACGTTTGATCCAATGCACTCTGTATCGCGGCTCCAAGTGATTTGGCGCGATTCCATGTAGGAATAATAACACTGACGCTACCTAGTGCTTCCATTTGTCTGCTCTCACAAAAATGGAGTTGATATACGTGTCAGCATAAAGCAAATATCCTTGGCCTTTTAGAAACTCGATAAGTTCCAGACTTTTCACGCCATTTCCCGTAGTCGAAAAAGACAACGTTTCTGCACAGATCACTAAAGGGCAAGACACTTCGTAATTTATGGAACGTAGGATGATGTCGTCAAGACCTTCCACATCAATAGAAAAGAGGTCGGGATAAATTCCATTATTGTACGTACTGATGACTTCCGCAATAGTTGAAAGTTTGATTCGACGTGTTTCCTTGATTTTCACTCCTGAGTTATCCTTGATCGCGCGATCAGCCTCTGTTTTAATAAATGTATTTAGCGTTGGCTGATTCATGACATAAAACTCAGCCTCTCCACTGGTGTCGCCTATTCCGATATTCAGATTGCGATCTTCAGGACGTGATTCTGAAAAAGCAGGAAATAATTCCGGATCTGGCTCAATATTTATTCCACGTGATCCTTGCAGATAAAACAGATAAGTATTGTTGATGTAGCGTGGATGATGAGCGCCAATATCTATGAATGATGGTTTGCTTTTATTAAGAGCGCTAAAAATATGTTCGATGATCAGATCTTCTCCGCATTGGGAGTACGATTTCCTGACGTAACTATCCGCCGAATTTTTGTTACTGAACAATGAGGACAATCTTCTGATCATGGATCAACTGTTGTATTGACTCGTATTACTTCTTAACAAACCAAAAACAACCGCAGCCATATTTCTGTTGCGCTACCAAACCCGGATCTGCGTCCTGAATCAATCCACCTACTTCATCACTGTCAGGGACAAGACTGAACTCTCTCAGTTCAAATCCGGAAAACAGTTCCTTCACCTGCTCGAATGCATAGATGCGGTGCGCATTGTATTGAATACGTGGTTGACCCACAGGAGTCACAAACAAGAGTGATCCTCCAGGCTTAACAACGCGTTTGAGCTCGTTGATTGCTTTTACGTCTCCATCGTAATCGATCGGATCACCGTAACGTCCTAATCCAACATGTTCTATGGTGTGCAAGCACGACAACGATTCAACGCTGTTATCCGGAAAAGAAATCTTTGTTAAATCCCCTTGAAGTGAATCGAGTCCTGCAAGATTCAGTTTTGCCGGACGAAAATCATAAAACTTCGTTGGAACAAATGCCGAAACAGTAGTACAAAAATAAAGACTCGATGAGAAATCGATATGCACTTTCGGATTGACTTTTTTTACTGTTCTACACGCCCACGCAACATGAAATACATAGTGGCGATCGAATGGTGTATAAGAAGTATTGTCGTGGAGACAAGCATAAATATCTTCTTCACGTAATGGAAATCTTGATTTCGTTTTTGCAGCGCTGGCACGGAACTGATTCATTTGCTCAAGGAATGCTTTGTACTCGCGCTTACGTCTTAAACGTGCTTTTATGCGTCCAATCATTTTATCGCGGGATTATTTCAGATTTCACTTGATTAAATATCAATCCGCTCCTGAGATTGACTACGCGCTCGTCGAGCTTTTCTCCTGCGGCATCTGAAATGTCGAAGAAAACCAGATTATCGATGAAGTGAAACGTCTGCTCGTTGTTTGAAAGCCCAACCACTATTTTGTACATTCCCGGAGTCAGATGAACATCGTCGAAATGAAAACGTATTGTATACTTTCCCGGGGTGATGCGTTCGGGCTTGCTCCATACTGTACGAAACGGCAATTCCATCATAGTCACAACACCAATTCCAGCGATGAAGTGTTCCATTCCTCTATTAATGTTAAAGTCTACATCCACGAAATAAGGAGCAGCCACCGGAACCTCAGCAGTAACACTTTTGTCTGAATTACGAATTACAATACGCTCCGCCCATCCTGCGCGTTCATCGGCGTCATCCGGTTTTGGTATTTCAAAAATGGATTGTGTGGATGAATTCTGTTCGAGATAAGCTCTGATCACACTATCCATGCTTCCTTCCTTCGCGAGCTTACCCTTGTGCAATAAGATTCCAGTGTTACATAGTTTTTGTACAGCCTCCATGTTGTGACTCACAAAAATTACAGTTCGTCCTTCACCAGCAACTTCCTTCATTCGTCCGAGACATTTTTTCTGGAAGGCAGTATCGCCAACGGCAAGCACTTCATCAACAATCAGAATTTCAGGCTCAAGATGTGCAGCAACTGCGAACGCAAGACGCACATACATTCCAGATGAATATCTTTTTACCGGGGTATCAAGGAATCGTTCCACTTCAGCGAACGCAACAATCTCATCGAACTTCCGATCGATTTCCGACTTGCTCATTCCAAGTATAGCACCATTTAGGTAAATGTTTTCGCGTCCGCTTAACTCAGGATGAAATCCAGTTCCGACTTCAAGCAAACTTGCAACACGTCCATCGAGCGTAATTCTTCCCTTAGTTGGAACTACAATGCGACTCAAAATTTTCAGAAGCGTAGATTTTCCAGCTCCGTTTCTGCCTATGATTCCAACGCGATCACCTGACTGAATTGAAAAGCTTACGTCATCGAGAGCCAGGAAAGTTTCTTTTTCTCCGGAAGAAAATTTTCCTTTCGCAACAGACTTTACTTTAGCCACAAGCACATCACGTAAAGCGGTATACCTGCTCGCCTGTTGATGGCGCAGCATGTATTGCTTGCTGATGTTTTCTACTTGAATGGCGGTATAAGACATATTGAATTTCGATGTGCGATTTACGATTTATATAATATCAGCGAAACCTCGCTCTGTTTTCCGGAAGTACCAAACTCCAAAGAAAAGCATCACCACAGTGACGGCAAGCGAAAGGAACAATCCTGTTTGATTCGCAACAAATGGTTCTCCCAATAAACTCCAGCGAAATCCATCAATTACTGCAACCATTGGGTTCAATGAATACAGGCCTTTGGCGAAGGAAGGAAGTTTCTCACTCGAATAAATTTCTGCGCTGCTGATTGCTATTGGAGAAACAAAAAGTCCAAGCTGAATGATGAATGGAACAACATAACGGAAGTCGCGGTACTTCACATTGAGTGCAGATAAAAACAATCCCATTCCTAAGGAAGCCAGAATAGCGAGTAGAAAAAATAATGGCATGAAGACCATGTGCCACGTCGGAACATGTCCGAAATAAATCATTATGCCTGCCAGAATCACGAGTGATATCAGAAAGTCGACAACACAAACGATAATTGTACTGATCGGAACAATCATCCGTGGAAAATAAACTTTGGTAATGAGGTTGGCGTTATTGATAAGCGAATTGCTCGACTCATTCAGTGCAGAAGAAAATAATGACCATGGAATAGTTGCAACTGCTACACCCAATACAGCGTCTTCAACGCTCGCCTTGGAATCAAGAAACGTGCGAAAAAAACTGAAAACAACTATTGTCAGAAGCGGTCGAATCACGGCCCAAGCAACTCCGATAACCGTTTGCTTATACCGAACCAATAAATCGCGCCATGCAAGAAAATGAAAAAGTCCACGGAATGCCCAGAGATCTCTCCAGTATCCACTAGTAGCGTGGTCGGCGTCAATAATGGTTTTCGGTCGTGTCATGCTATTCAGTAGGCAGTTGATTCAGTACGCCAGTATTTCAGTAGTTCAGCATCTCAGTAGTTCAGTCATACATTAGTGCTGACCTAACCACGATTGAAATTAATACCAAGTCCATCCTATACTAACACTTCAAAAATCAACTCGCCGAATTATTTTGCGTAACCTACAGCCCGGGTTTCACGAATTACAGTCACCTTCACTTGCCCGGGATATGTCATTTCATTCTGAATCTTCTGCGAAATATCAAATGCGAGTTTCTCTGCGTCTTTGTCTGTACATTTTTCAGAGGCAACAATCACGCGTAACTCTCGTCCAGCCTGAATTGCATACGTTTTGTCAACGCCTGGATACGAAAGTGCAAGCGCTTCAAGATCTTTTAATCGTTTGATGTATTGCTCAACGATTTCGCGACGAGCACCGGGACGAGCACCCGAAATTGCATCGCACACTTGAACTATCGGCGAATACAATGATGTCATTTCAACTTCATCGTGGTGAGCACCAATAGCGTTGCACACTTCCGGTTTCTCTTTGAATTTCTCAGCGAGTTTCATTCCGAGAATCGCGTGAGGCAATTCCGGCTCATCATCCGGAACTTTTCCAATATCGTGAAGAAGTCCTGCGCGTTTTGCAACCTTCGGATTCAATCCAAGTTCAGTTGCCATAATCGCGCAAAGATTTGCAACTTCGCGTGAGTGTTGAAGCAAATTCTGTCCGTAAGAAGAACGATATTTCATTCGTCCGATCATGCGAATCAACTCAGGATGCAATCCATGAATTCCAAGATCGATTGTGGTACGCTTTCCTGTTTCAACAATTTCGTCTTCTACCTGCTTCTTCACTTTCTCAACTACTTCTTCAATTCTCGCAGGATGAATTCGCCCGTCAGTTACCAATTGGTGCAACGCAAGACGAGCAATTTCTCTTCTCAC
>CAZBYM010000014.1:0-20065 GCA_964495745.1 uncultured Chryseobacterium sp.
AATCTTGTTCACTTGGCTTCACTGATCCTGAAGGATGATTGTGTGCTAATATGATTCCTGAGGCGTGTGACTTCAATGCAACCTGAAAGATGACCTTTGGGTCAACCACTGTACTATTCATCCCTCCTGAGCTGATTCTGGAGTAACCCAATACATGATTAGCTCTGTTTAACAACATGAGATACATCTCTTCGATATACTCCATTTTGTTACTCCATATTTCTCTAAAATATTTGTTACAGTCCTCGGAACCACGAATTGTTGGTCGAAGGTTGGGATCAGTCTTTTTGGGGACGTATGTTATTTGGATTTCTGCGATTCGTGTCATGTGTATAAAGAGCTATATTAAATAGTGAGTGGACAAATTTGGATTTGCTTTCTTAAGCTAAAAAGGAGGGTTGGAGAGTAGGTCTAGTAACCGATAATCTCAAAATACTGGTAAGCGTAATGAAAGCTACCAATCTTGTAGGAGAGTGTCATGTCCTTGGAAAGTTTAACCTTATCCACAAATAAAACATCCCCTGGTGCATGGACATTAATAGACCTAACGCACATTACCCTAAGAGGGCAATAGAAGCGTCTTAGTCCACTTTTACCAATCACTAGCACACTATCGCTCCCCAACCCAATAAGTTCTTCAAACTGGCTACATTTCATGCCCTGAGTTCTTGGTTTGTGTAGGAGTTGATTTCATAGATTAGTTGAATAAAAAAGACCCAGGATATTTCGCCTGAGTCTTTATGGTTGAACATTGATTAAGCTACTATCCCAAACACGTTTTCTTCCACATTCGAAGAATCTGGAGTATACACGTAAGTATGGGTCAGAAGAATTGTCTCTCCACCGTTTGGAACTGTGTATTCATACGGATCACATTCTTCCTTGCTGATTGATCCCGGAAATTCAGTTCCTATGAGAGAATTACATGTTGCATCATCGAAGGTGCAAACAAGATTAGCTTTTCGCGCAGTAGCGTAAAACTTACCGGACTTAGCAGACTTGATCATCTCAATTCCACCCTGCAAGCTGAGTACATTAAATGTTACTCCGCTTTCTTTTTGGCGTTTTTGCCAACTAATTACTCTTACCATTGGATTTAGGTTTAGGTTAAACTTAGTTTCCACCGAAACGTTTTTCCGGTGTGTCATGAGAGGGGGTGGGGTAGTAGGGATAGTCCGTAGAATTTTATACAAAAAAAATTCTTTGAGAAGAAAGGCAAATAAGACTATCTCTCTCTCGTTACAACCACATTCCCAAATCTTGCTTCCACTATTGAGCAAGTCCGACTAAGAAATTTAGGTATTTGTTAAATTCTCAATACAACCATCTTCTAGGGAGCTTATTTTCACATAGGCGAGTAACAATTATTCGTTTACAAATGGTTATTGCTAAACTATTGGAGTCATTGTGTCCTATATTTACTGAAGAAAACCAAACATCATTCAATGTCTACTACAAAGAGAAAGATCACCACGAATTCACGTGTGTTGAGTGATTTGCTTACAAAATATAAGAATCCGTTTTTTGCGTTCTGTGAGTTGATTAATAATTCAATTCAAGCTAAGGCCTCGGAAATTATTATTGACATCGATTACCCGAAGAAGAATACTCTTTCAAGTACTCCTATAAAATCAATCAAGATTCATGATAATGGCCATGGAGTTTCCATTAGTGAATTTGAAAATAGAATTCTTGAAGTTGGAACTACAGCAAAGCAAGACGGTCATGGCATAGGGAGATTTGGAGCATTTCAAATAGGTAGAAAAATTGAAATTGAATCGGTAGCGTGGGATGATTCTATCAAGAATTTCACCAAGGTTGTTCTACCGATAAATACAGACGATTTTAATAGAAGGGGACTAAAGGATATTGATTTCATCACTTCAGAAGAAGTTCTAAAAGGAAAACGCAACCCTTATTACTCTGTGTCCATTAAAAATCTACACCAGAGTACGCAAGAAAAGATTGCACGGAAAAATAGAATTAGTGAAGAGCTATATCCTCAAAACATTCGCTTTTCACTATTTGAAAAATATCCGTATGAAATATTTAACGATTCCGTTTCGTTCTCTGTCAATGGGAAAAAATTAAATCGTAGTGAATTTATTCATGAGAAACCAATAATTCAAAAAGTCAAGTACACAGACATTCGCGGAGTTGATCACAATCTGAAATTTTGTTTCTACAATGTAAAGCTGACCGTGCCAAAGGTGAAGGTTTTCTTGCAAGTCGAGAATGGCGGTATAAAATCTGTTGCACATGAATACACATATTCCTCTGACTGGCACTCTCCTGAATCAGGTGCGTGGTTCATTTATGTAGAATCATCCTACTTTACTGTTGATTTGTTCCGAAATATCGATTTGGAAGATATGGGAGATGAAGAGTTGACCAAATTAAAACAACTCATTCGATCTACGGTAACCGATTTTTTTATTTCCAGAAATACGAGATTTGAAAATTTCAAGAACACTCTAACCGATGATGAGTCCTATCCGTACAGAGAACATTCGGCTGCCTCACAATCACAAGAAGTAATTTTTCACAAAGTCGCATTCCTAGTTGAAGAGCAGTACAAATTGTTGGAAAAAGATTCTAAACTCAAGAATTTAATTTACCCATTGATCGATCGGGCAATTGCCGATGGAAACATAGTTGGCATATTTGATAAACTATTGAAGCTCGATAAAAAGTCAGTAGATAAATTTCATGAACTGTTGGAGAAGACAGAACTGGAAAATGTTGTGCATTTCGCAAATCAGGTTGCTGACAAAATCGAATTTATTGACTTTTTACATGTACTAGTATATGGTGATTTAGCACAAGTCATTAAGGAGCGAAGCCAACTGCACAAAATAATTGAAAAGCATTTATGGCTTTTTGGAGAAGCCTATAGCGATACTCCGAGACTATGGTCAGATAGAAAAATCGGGAATATTCTAAATGAAATTAGAACGGAGCACTTAGTGTACGATCCAACCACAAAAGATGGGAACTTAATTGAACATGAAGGAGACGAGCTTAATGAAATCACTGATTTGTTTTTTACCAATGAGAAAATTACTGATGACGGAAGTAAAGAATATATGATCGTTGAACTTAAATCTCCAAAATGCTTAATAGGAAAAAAGGAGATTGCGCAGATCGATAGTTACGCTTATACAATTGAGAAGCATGCTGGACTTCCATCTGATAATACTAAGTACCGGATGTATCTCGTGTCATCTAGGATAAATGACTATGCAAAATCAAAAATGAATTCTGCGTTTGATAAATATCACGTTCCTTTTCTTTATGAAAAGAAAACACAAAAAGACATCGAGATATATATCATTTCGTGGGCAGATATTTTGGAACGCAATAAGCGAAAATTAGGATACTTATCGAAGCAGCTCAAAGTAAAAGACCGGAGCGTAAAAGATAAATTTGAAAACGAGTACTCTGAGTTGTTGAACGCAAAAGTCAGAACTACTTTAACTCGTATTGCATAATAATAACTACATCTAATCGCGGAGCATTTTGTGCGTTGGGTTTTTGCGGAGCTTGGATGCCCTCACCAGAAGGAGGTTGTGCGAGGGAAAAAGACGGGCAAGGTTGAAGGTCATTTTTTAGCTGAGGTTGTGGGGAGGAAAAAATGAATTCACGCGAAGCGCTTGACCTTGACAGGACTTTTAGCGTGGGGTAACCGACTGGTGCCAGTGCTTTGTGGGAAGGTTTGTGGGGAGAGAAAAGCACAGGGCAGACAAGGGGGCTGCTCCGCCTATAAAGACGCGCTGAGAGCGGTTAAATGAAACTGGGAGGGATGTGTAAGGGCTTCATTTAAGGGAGCTCGAAGCAACCTTTTTTACAGCCAGTCTATAATTTTGTCCAAAAACGTTCAGTTATTCTGACAAGTTGCTGTCTCAAGATTCTTAAAGTTGCGTTAAATGAAATCACTTCATCTTCGTTCGAGTGCTCCTTAAGATCGAATGCGAGTGGAGTTTTAAAGAACGCAGCAAACACCCTACTGGGAGGATAATATGCAGATTCCAAATTATCAGCTTCACTCATTTTATCTATTTCCTCTGCGTAAAACCTTAGTCTGTGATTAACAAACTTCGGAATATCGTGAGTTGCAGGATTTACATCAAAGTCGATTGCTTGAGTATTTAAGAATTCAAAGTATTTGGTCATGGCAACCTGTCGCAAATCATGATGAATAACGTCTGAAGCTGCCAGAAAGAGCATAGAATTGAAAATTACCACTTCAAACCGACCTTCTTTGGTCAGGGGATGAGAGAAATTTTCCACAAACTCAGCCCCTTCCAATGATATTTTCCAGATTTGATTTACTAAGGTTGAGATTTCTGTTTGTGATGATGTGGGAGGCTCAGTGTAAACCTGAAGAGAATTTTCATCAAAAGTATCTTGGAGGACTTGATTATTGTTAAACCATTTACAAACAAGTTTTGAAGGTGTTCCTTTCGCATAGCTATCAACTGTCATTACTGGACCACCTGAAATTAGTTTTACTTTATTTCCAACTTGAAATTTCTTGATCGAACTTCCGTTTAAGTTGTTAGCAGTAGCTGCGGTTTGAATTGGCCGTTGATAATCTCGCATATATCCAAACAGCACAGCACCTAATCCACATACAACGACGAATGCTATTAGAGCTGGAGCTTGCTCACCTAAAAAAGCCATAAACCCCAATCCGGCTAATACCCATAATGTGATTGATAGTATATTAAATACAGTCTTCATGGCTTTTTTGATTTTGAAGTAATAAGTAAATATGTTCCCCATGCAATCAATCCTACAACAACTAGAAAGTATAATGGTGGAAACGGATAAGATTTACCTCTAATGATGGGTATTATGATTCCTAGGGCATTAAATACACCAAAGAGAATTAATAGCGCTCCTGCAATTTTTCGTCCCATGACCTAGTTTGATTTTGATAGATGAAAGATAAAATAAAGACCGTCATTATGACCGTTCGGTCATTACTAAATAGGAGCGCAAAAGAGACTTTAGCTTCTGAATGGCTAAGGCAGGCAGTGTACAGTTTCTAAAACGTGTAGGACTCAGAATTAAAGAGCTGAGAAAGGAACGTGGTATTACGCAAGAAGCCTTTTACAACGATACTGGTGTGCATATAGGTAGGATAGAAACAGGGAAAAGGGACTTTTCAATGAGTACGTTGAATCAGATTTGCAAATATCTCAATGTTGAGCCTGCCGATTTTTTTGACCTGAAATGATAGATAATTGCAATTATTGTTTCTAGAAAAGTTTTTTGAAAATATATCTGAAATAAGTTGCAAAATTGAATTAATTGTGCTATATTAGTATATGAATTGCTCGGTATGTGTAGAAGGCTAAAGTCACTGTAAGCTCAAATCTAAACTCATTTTTTCTCGGCCGAGAATTTTCCTATTAAACTTCATTTTTTCAAGTCACTCAAAATTTCACTTTGAAGCCCACTTCAACTCAAGGAATATTTTGATGGGACGTTTCGTGCCTATGAACGAGACATTAATATTATTTGATTTTATTATTATGAAATTAATTGAAAAAAAAGAAGAAGTAGAGAACAAGTCAATTACACTTTGTGAATTGGCGAAGCTAGCAAAGCAAATGCCAAAACCACAGTTCATTTGGAATGGTATTCAGGAAGCATCATTTGGATACATCCTAGGTCCAAGCAAGACAGGTAAAACCACATTATGTGAAAATCTAGGTATGTCTATTGCCAGTGGCAAAAGTGAGTTTTTGGGTTTGCCAATTAACATTGTTAACCGTAAAGTGGTCTTCTTGTCCTTTGAGGAATATTGGTTGCCACGAACATTGAGGAATATTAAGCAGTCTTCAAAGGTTAGCTTAAATGGTGACGAAAGTTGGACGAACAATTATGTTGTTGCGAACATAGACTTTCCGCAACAAATTTGTGGTAATCAAGATTGGGCGGTCTTGGAAAACACTATCGCGATAAATAAGCCAGGAATTGTATTTATCGATTCGTTAACCAGAATTGTTGAGGGCCAAGTAGAAGATGTGCAAGTTGCTAAGCGGGCTTGCATCAAATACAGGGAACTTTCCAATAAGTACAAATGCGCCATTGTTTGTGTGCACCACACTCCGAAATTAAATGGTAAGGAGATTACTCTGGATAGCATTGCAGGGAGTCGAGTGTTTGCACAAGAGGCAGATTTTGCAATTGGTGTTAATAAAAGTGCAGCTGGATTACGTTATATCAAAAATGTCTTTCTCCGATATGAAGACGATTCCGTAGGCGAGGTGAAAACTTTTACTATTGATGACAGTTTGTGGATCAACATTACAGGTGCCAAAAGCGAGCAGAAAATACTTTGTGCTGATGATGGAAGGGTTGATGATACAAATCGCGAAATAATCATTCAATTTTTGAAACAGAAATTGTTGATTGGGCAAACAGTTGTCTCAGCAAGTGAGCTTATGACCGACTTGGTGGACACCAAAAAAATGGTGAAATCTACACTATATGATTGCATAGATGTATTGGTAGCAGAAAATGAAATAGTACGTGTGCAGAAAGGTTTGTATTCATTGAATAAAGGTAGACAAGCGGCTTAATAGTGTTTCTTAATTATTCAGACTTGTCGGACTACCAAGACCAGAAATGGATGTAGTCCGGCTTGTCTGTTTAGTATTTGTATGGAGTTTACAAAGTAGTAGTCAACTTCCTTCTAAGAATTGATTGAATTTCTTCTAAATCTTCAATGGAGTTTTCTATTATCCAATCGCATAATGCAACCGAGTGTTTGATCTTGCTGAACTCCAATTTCCCCTCAGTCAATTCCTTAAAAACATCCGTGAGCAAGTTAGCTCCGTGAACTTCAACTTGCCAGATTTCTGATGTTCCTTCTTTGGAGTACTTTGCTTCAATGTATTTTTTGTTCCATTTGTTTTTTTCCATCCATTCAATTAGTTGTTCTCTTGCTACTTTGATCTGGTCGTTTGAATTAAGCACAGCGGTAATTGCATCAATATTGAGTAGATAGTTTTCGAACAACTTTCGATCGAGGAACTCAACCTTTTCCCCTGATTGTCTTCCCAAATCTTTCATTGAAGTTTCAGTGCGGTCTTCACGATCAAAAATAAATCCAACAGCGGGAGGAATCAAACTTTTGCCTTGACTCAACTTGGAATAAATGTCGAAAGTGTTTTTGGCGTCTTTAGTTTGGAAGCTCCCAGTATCTTTGACACTTGCTATAACGGTGCCCATTAGCGATATTCCATTAGTTGCTTCAACTATTTTTGGAAAACAAATTTCTTCCGTTTTCCCTTCTACCCAAAGAATATTATCTGCTCCAAACAAATCCGAAAGTCTTGATCCAATTTCAGTTAGAAAATAGTTTTGATTGTGTACTAGCTCAAGATCAATGTCCTCAATTGTACTAACACCGCTATTAGATTTTACAATATGAATTGACTCGGGATTCGCTGCGGAAATTATCGTAGGTGAATGTGTGGCAATGATAAATTGATGCTGAGGGTATTCTTTTAAGATTTCGATCAATTTGCGTGAGGCTCCAGGATGGAGAAAACTATTTGGCTCATCAATAATGATAACTTTTGGAATGTCTGATGTTAATACTACATATAGAATTGCAAGCACTTGCGAAACACCAGTTCCGCATTGAATTAAGGGAATAACTAAATCATCTCTTTGCGTCTCTACATTATCTGACCATACTACTATTTGAACTTGACTTGTTGGATTACGTGGATCTGGGTTGGTAGTAACGTACTGAATTTGTGGGAAAACCACATTCACTAACTCATTGAATTTATTGAACCGCACTGGATTTGATTGTAGATTGTAAAGAACTTCAGGCAGATTTCTTGCATTTGAATTTAATTGCGTGATATTTCCAACATTGCAACTTCCAATGCTCAATCGTTCAGCTTCAAATAAATAAATTCGCGAAAGCAAATGCGATGCAATTCTGTTGATTGTATCATTAGAACGTTCATAATCCACTTGCGATGGTGATCCTAGGATTCTTCCTTTATGAGATAGAACATAATAAATCATATGACCCCCGTGGGGAGGCCCGATCGCTTCAACGTACGCATTGGTTACCTCCTGATTTCTAACTTGAAAATTTATTACAACAGAATTGCCAAAAAAATCACCAATTGAAGCTTCATCTTTGAGCAGTGAATGATTCATGACTGTTTTACCCATCATAAATCCGAATATTCTTGAGGTACCATCGAATATGTACTGGATGAAAACTTCTCTCGAAATTTCTATGGAAACTGTGGCAATTGATTCTGGATTTGGTTGGCTTATGCCTTTAACTTCAATTGTATTCTTGCTCCTATGTGGTGTGTCTGAAAATTTTAGACTCAAAAGTTTAAGGAGTGCAGATTTACCAGCATTATTCTGCCCTGTGATAACGTTTATTCCATCGTGAAAATGAATATTTCCGCTTTCTAGAAAACTCTTATAATTCTTACAACTAAACGTTTTAATATGCATACTCAAGGGTTAACATGGGTTTTTCTGCAATTTACAAATAGAAACTAGAGAGACTAGTTTTTACTAATCTCTTTAGTTCAACCGATTTTGGAACTGACATTTTCCAGCATTTCGTCTAATTTTTCAAGATCGTAACCCTCCAAATAGATGCCGGTAACACGTGAACCATAAGAGTGCCCCAACAACTCTGCAATCAATTGCACGTCATACCCTTGCCGTTTACAAACGTTTGCTATTGTATAGCGAAATGTGTAGCTCGTAATAACTTGAGAGAACCCAAAGTCCAAGCTGATTTTCTTCAGATGCTTATTCAGGATTTTTATTTTTTGTTGAATCACAAATGGGAGTCTTGTTTTATTGTTAATCTGCTCGAAAGTAAGATACCCAATCAGTGTTGTATTGTCAGTAGAATGAAATGAATTAAGTAAGACTTCAGTTGCAATTAAGACCTTCACACTATACAGCCTCTTTGTTTTTGATCTCAAATAAATGACCCTTCCTGCCTTGACGTTTTGACTAGTTAACTGCAACAAATCTGTTACATTGATTCCAGCCAGCAGAAAGATAAGTTTACCAATCAACCAACTTTTGTAATAAAGGGAATCAACTTCAATTTGCAGGCGAAAATACTTTTGAATTTCTTCAAGACTAAGCGGTCTAGGTACGGTAGGTTCTTTTTTTATCCTATACGCCTTGAATGGATAATGTGATAGGTTAGCTACTCTCATGTTGATCGCTCTGTTGTATATTGCACGTAGAGATCGGAAGTAAACACTAATGCTATTCGCTTTAACATCTCGTTCACTAAGGATGGTTTCAGCGTCACTTAGGTAAGTAAAGTCAACTTTGTCAAACGGAACTTCTAGGCTTTTAACCTTATGTAGCACATCTAACGCGCACTTTGACACTCGTGCTGCACCATGCCTATTTATCTTCTTGAGTCGTTCAACCTCCTCGAACCAAAATTGATAAACCATTAGTGTAGATAATTGTTTTGATAACAGGTAATTTTTTACTTCTTGAATGTTGAAGTTTCCATTTTTTGTTTTTTCGTATTCTAATAGTCTACCCAGATAAATAACCTCTAGTTCTTTGAGATAGGTATTGACAATATGGAAGCGTGGGTGATTTTTTTTGAGTTGATGCGTGTTATTATTCCATTCTAAGACATTACTACTGTAGCCAGTTGAAATATCTCTTGATTCACCATTTATGGTAATTCGAAACACTATAGGGTATGTTCCGTCCTTTTTGGCTCGTCTTGTATCGAGCGTTAATTTGAGATTTGACATTGCTGCTTAGATTTGCAGCCTTCACAAAAGCATTTGCAGGTAATTTGCAGGTAAACCCTTGTATAACTGTCCATATTATAATGTAGCAGATACAATTGCCTCTAATAATCGGCATAGTTATATTACTGCTAAAACGTTGACAGAGAGCATCAAAACGCAAAAGCCACCCTTTAGGGATGGCCTTTTTGTTTTGTGGGAGCTACAGGATTCGAACCTGTGACCCTCTGCTTGTAAGGCAGATGCTCTGAACCAGCTGAGCTAAGCTCCCTTTAATTGGGGTGCAAATATAGCTGCTAGGTTTGAATCTCCAAAAAAACTCTGATTATAGCGCTTCTGCCACTACAAAAGTGCTTCCGCCAATAAAGATCAAATCGTTCTTACTCGCCTGATTCTTAGCTGCTTTAAGTCCTTTTCTTACCGAAGAAAATGCCTCGCCAACTAATTTGTATTCTGCTGCACGTAGTTCCAGTTCTTCACCTTTCATTGCTCTCGGCAATTCGAAATCACAGAAATAGTAGTGCGCGTTTTTTGGTAATAACGAAAGGACTTTGCTTGGGTCTTTGTCATTCACCATCCCAATGACCATGTGAAGCTTTCGAAAACTCGTGTGCTTTAACTGTGAAAGTATCTGACGGATTCCTGCTTCATTGTGACCCGTATCGGCAATGATCATTGGTGAGGTACTAAGCACTTGCCAACGGCCAAGCAAACCTGTAGCTTCTGCAACATCTCGAAAACCTTTGCGCATCGCAAGATCATCGATGTTCCAGCCAAGTCGTTTCATTTCATCGATGACAGCAACTACAGTTACAAAATTCTTTTTTTGATAATCACCAATGAGCGAACAGCGTAGAGTAATTCGAAATCCATTGCTTCCTCCAACATCACAAACTACATGCGGAGTAGGAACATCACTCACATCCCATTTCCTGATAGCAAATCGTTTGTCTGCGAATAACAACGAAGTTTTCATAGACTTCGCTTTCGAAATAAAAACATTCGTGATTTCCGGTTGAGTTTCTCCAATGACAACAGGCACGCCCGTTTTTATTATTCCGGCTTTTTCCTTGGCAATTTTTTCCAATGTATTGCCAAGAAGATTCATATGATCAAAACTGATATTCGTAATCACAGAAACTTCAGGAATGACAACGTTAGTAGAATCAAGTCTTCCTCCCAATCCGGTTTCAATGATTCCAATATCAACTTTCATCTTGCGGAAATAATAAAATGCAAGTCCAACTGTCCATTCAAAAAATGAAAGATCAATTTTTTCGAAACGCGATTTATATTTTTCTACGAATGCAATTACTTCATCTTTCGGAATCATTTTTCCGTTCACGCGAATCCGTTCACGAAAATCTTTCAGATGCGGAGATGTATACAGTCCGGTTTTGTAACCTGCAGCTTGTGTTACAGAAGCAAGTAAATGAGAAGTTGATCCTTTCCCATTTGTTCCTGCGATATGAATACTTCGAAAACTTCCTTCCGGATTATCCAGCAACTTACAAAGTGCAATCGTATTCGAAAGATCTGCTTTGTAAGCTGCTGGTCCGATGCGTTGAAACATCGGAAGACGGCTGTATAAATAATCCAGCGTCTCCGCGTACGTCACTTCGTTAGCGTAAAGTTGATATTGATCGTTAACAACAACAGTTCAGGTCCTTTCGGATCTTCATCAAAACGAATTTTGTATGCCGATTGCGTAGCTGTTGAATGAAGAATCGTATTTCCCGTTGTTGTGCCTTTCGGATTGTAGACAGCATTTTCAACTGTTCCATCACGACGTACACGAACAGTAACAACGACTACAGCTTCTTCTTGAGTTGGGTTAGCGATATCCGGTTTAAAAATAATACTGCGATACATTTTTTCTCCACCATCGCCGCCGTTTCCGGGAATCCCTCCGTTGTTGGGCCCAACTCCGGGTCCGTCACCATTCCCTTTTCCACTGGAATACGGGGAACCACTTCCATCGCCTCCAATTTTTATTGAAGTGTTGCTTTTCTTGTTCTTCAACTTATTCATCAACGCCATCGTCTCATCACTCACTGAAGCTTCATTGCTTCCGGGAGTTGGCTTCGCATTTGAATGAGCAATATCAGAAGCTTCGTTGGTGATCGCTCCGGGATTAGAAGGATTTGCATCGTCCGGATTTTGATCCATGTTCTGCGAACCGGGATCTCCGGTATTTCCTTGCGATCCTCCACCCATTTCTTCATTCGTTCCACCTGCAATTAATCCAAGATCATACAACTGAATCGCTGGTGGCTCCGGATCCGGAGGAATAGGAGGAATCGGGGTGTAAATTTTTATGAACCACAAAAGAAGTAGCAGAACTATGGCCACTGATGTGGTAACAATTCCTGCGGTAGTGTGGGCACCCCTGTCTACCGGTTCTCTGAAACTAACAACTGCGCTTGTCATGGTATATTTATTTAGTTGGGTTTACCGACAATGCCATTCTCACTTTCAAGTGCGCACCGATCTGCATAACGTCTGCAACATCCTGCACACTTAGCGTTTTATCCATGAATAAAATTACCGTCTCTGTGTTTTTTGATTTTGTTTCTGCAGCAAGAATTAATTCCAGCTGATCAAATGGAACCGGTAAGTTATTCACGTAATAATTATGTTGAGCGTCTACTGCAAGTGTAACGTCTCCTTTAGGAACAGAAGTTGTTGCAACAGAACTTGGCGGATCAAGATTAATAACGTTCGGATTCACTAACGTAGAAATAATGATGAAGAACAGGAGCAGGAAGAACATGATATCGTTCAACGAGTCAGTAAAGACTTCAGCACCTTCTTTATGTTTTCTGCGAAGATTCATAGGAATGTTGCTTTACGGTTATTTACCCGGTTCGTTGATTACATCCAGAAACTCAAGACTGGTTCGTTCGATTTTGTTCGCGATTCCATTCACAGTTGTGTTCAGAAAGTGATAGAACATGAATGCAATTACACCTACAACAAGTCCTGCGCCGGATGAAACCATTTTCTGATACAATCCACCGGAAATAGATTTGATACTGATGTCGCCGGATAAAGAGATGTCGTAGAAAATTGTAACAACACCTGCGATTGTTCCAATGAACCCAAGCATAGGAGCAATTCGCGCTGTCATACTGAGTATGTGCAGATTTTTTTCTACCCGCGAAATTTCCAAACGACCATGTGCTTCCATGGCTTCTGTGATTTCCCGCGTTGGTTTTCCAAGACGTGAAATTCCTTTTTCGATGGTACGAGAAACAGGTGAATTCGTTGCACGGCACAATTCTCTTGCGGAATCAATTTTTCCACTAAGGAGATAATCTTTGATGTTGTGCATGAAGTGCCGGTCGAGTTTACCTGCTTTGGAAATTACGATCATCCGCTCAATGGCAAAATAAACAGCGAGTAACAACAGAATTAGCAGAGGAATCATGATCCATCCGCCTTTCATCACCAGTTCCATCGGAGTAATTGCTACTTCTGCAACTCCCGCTACAGGTGGCGCTGCAGGTACAACTGCGGCATTATTTGCAACATTCGATACGGAATCGGCTGTTGGCTGAATTTGAAGGAGAATGTGGTTAAACATCGAAACTGCTTTTTCTTGAGTATATAACGTGGATTATCCTCCGAAATTATCTTAAAGAAAAAGGCTCTCGGGACCGACCCTGAGCCGATTGTCAACACGCAAGTGTTGATTCCCGAGAGCTTAACAGTGTAACGTGCTAGCTTGCCACACCGGTCGCGCTTGCCTGCCGGCAAAGCACAGCGACAACTTCAGCGAATTAGTTCGCTAATTCAAAACGGATAGGCTTGCGCATAATAAACTCTACGAGTTCTCCATTATCGTCTTTCGCCGGAGTCCATTTAGGCATATTCTCCATCACACGAAGTGCTTCAGCATCTAATGCAGGGTGCGCACCTTTAATCACTTTCACATCGCGGTAATTTCCTTTGGTGTCTACAATGAACTGCATGTACACCACGCCTTCGATACCACGATCCCTGCAAATGTTAGGGTAACGCATCGTTTTCACTAGGTATGGATCAAGTGCATCGCAAGTGGGAGGATTCTCTGACCATTCGATAATCCTAACCGGTGGAGGAGTACTGTCAATCGGAGGGCAATTAAAGCATGGATCCGGATTTTGTGGTCCACCACCAATACCGCCAATTACACCTTTGGGATCTTTTCCAACTTCAAGATTTCCAGGAGGCGGTTCAACAGGTTCTAACGTAACATCAATCTTAGTTGTGATGTCTTTCGTTTTCGGTCCTTTGTCTGCCACTGAATTCGAAGTGGATTTGACTTCTTTCAACGGTTCGATTTTCTCTTTCTCTTTATTTGGATCAACCGTCCGAATGTCGTCACTCAGATCAACAGGAGTTGAACGATACATCACAGGTTTCTCATGATGCAGACAAAAGGCCCACGTTAAAGAAGCTGAAGTGAAAAAGAGAATTGCCGCACCTACTGCTACAAGTGCGCGACGCGTATATCTGCGTCTGATTTCATAGGCACCATATTTCTTGTGCCGTTTTTCGAAGATCACTTCATTGAAGCTCTGCGATAAAATGAATTTGTTATCCATAACGATCTGTTTTAATCAGGTTAAACATATAACTGTTTCGCAACGACGATCGGGGAATCTCAGTTGCCCTGTTACTCGATCCAGGGTGTGTCACTGATGTGTGGAATGTGTTCGGGATTCATCAGCGTTTGTAAAGAACCAGGTCAGGAGTAATTTTCAGATCATGTTGCGTAGTTAGGATGATTACAATTCTTGTTTTCCATAAGCAGATTCCGGAATTCTTTTCTCTTGAAACAAAACGGCACTAAAGCGGGGTAACTATTATCTTGCTTTTGAGGTTTGAATTTCCAGAACCTGCTATTAATACTTTCTTAACGTAATGTTAGCGCAGCAGTTTCAATCTCACCAGCAGTGTTTGACAAGTGGTGATGACGAAGAAGTAAGTGGAAAATAAAAATTGAAATCACTTTCACCAGTTACACTGTGGAATGTACCAGTGATCAGATTAATTTGCGCAACGCTATGCCAAATGCTGCCTGTGCAATACCGGTTTTTGCAGAATGCACTTTATGGGTCTCTTCAAGCGCAGATTTAATTACGTTTGAAACGTCACTAAAAATAGACTCGTCGTTGAGCGAAACATTTTCTCCCATCAGGTAAGCAAACACGCGCGCCATTCCGCAGTTCGAAATAAAGTCAGGAATAACGCTCACTTTGTTGTCTGCATATTCTCCGATCGGCCCAAAGAAAATTTCTTTATCAGCGAATGGGACATTTGCTCCGCAAGCAATTACTTCGAGACCATTTCCGGCCATAATGTCGATCTGCTCTTTCGTCACTAACCGCGAAGCTGCTGCAGGAATAAATATTTCCGCTCCAATGCTCCAGGCTTTGGCCATTGCCTCGGAAGCTGGAATCGTTTTGCTGGAATGTAAAGTGTTGCCCTTTTTTTCGAGGAACAGTTTACTGATCTCAGCGAAATCCAATCCCGCTGCATCAACAATTCCACCTTCCCGATCAATGATTGCAGTAACTCGCGCGCCCATTTGCCCAAGATAATAGGCAGCAGATGAAGCCACGTTACCCCAGCCTTGAATAATTGCACGCTTGCCTTTTACACTTCCACCCCAGAGCGAATAATAATGCCTCACTGATTCTGCAACACCATATCCTGTAATCATATCAGAAACCGTGAAGCCTGCGAGTGGAACGTAATTGAGATTTTCCACTTTTCGGATAACGCCTAATTGGAGATTTGATATTTTCTCGCTTGCTCCTTTATCATCAGTTCCGAAATGTCCACGAACTACTCCTTCCTGAGGATGAAGCAAACCATACCCTTTCGTGATGTGTATTACATCATGGATTTCATCAACGTTCATATCTCCACCTGTTCCGTAGTAGGATTTCAGAATAGGAAGTGCGGCTTTGAACCAACGTTCCAGAACTCCGCGTTTCCTCGGATCAGACGGATCAAAATTAATTCCTGACTTCGCACCGCCAATTGGTGGACCCGCAACAGTGAATTTTATTTCCATTGTTTTTGCCAGCGATTCCACTTCACGCCTGTCGAGTCCTTTGCGCATACGAGTTCCTCCGCCTGCTGCACCTCCACGTAAAGAGTTGATTACAATCCATCCTTCAGCTTCGGATTCACTGTCTTTCCATTCGAAGACAATTTCTGCCTGCTTATTCTCGTATGTATTCAGTAACTCTTTCATATGATATTTCCTGCGACAAAAGTAAGAAATCAAAATGAGGTTCGGGTATACTGAAATTCCCTGAACCAAGAAACATAAATGCCCGAAAAATATTTTTTCCACAGGTTGCTGAAAAAGAAAAATATCATTCTAACTTTAGCATTAGAAATTTTTACGGAATGAAAAAAGCAACAAAAACAATCTCTGCAGCCACAACTACTACTAAGACGAAACCGTCTGCTAAGGCTGCGTCTGGTGCTAAGAAGCAGGACGAGGATTCCAGCGATGACGATAGCGAACTTCCTGAAGAAGATGACGATTATGAAAAGCCGGATCCGGAAGATTCAGGTGATGAGCCTGATGACAAGAATGTGAAAATTGACAATGAAGTTGATTTCGAAGACCTCGATCTCGACGACGATGATGACGACAAATATTTTAACGAGGATAATTTCTGAAGTCAGAAATCAACAATCAAGAGCTCCCGAGAGGGAGCTTTTTTTATGGAAGGAAAATTGCACCTGATGAACTGTCCAAACTCGCTCCCGTAACACTGGAAAGTGTATTGATCCTATTGTGATAGCGCAACCACCCAAGGAACGCGAAGACGAGCGCCTCTTTAAAATCAATGATTTTCTTTTCGGGCAGAAAAATCTCTCCGGAGCTATGATGTTTCAGCCTTGAGACCAAAAACTGATTGTGAGCTCCTCCTCCAGTGAGCAAAGCAGTGTTGCCTGCAGGAACAAACTGTCCAATCTGAATAGCAATGTGCTCTGTAAATGTCGCTAGAAGATCTGCTGTTGTATGACCCGTATTCATCAGTGGAATGATGTTCACCTCAACCCATTCACGTCCCAATGATTTCGGTGGAGAATGCTTATAGTAATCCAGATCATTGAGCACTTTCAATAGTGGGGAAATTATTTTTCCTGTGGAAGAAATCGCGCCTGCATCATCATAACTCTTTCCTTCCCGAAGGGCGAGCTTATTCAAAACATAGTTCACAGCACAAATGTCAAATGCAATTCTCTTTCCGTTTTCTTCGAATGAAATATTTGAAAACCCGCCGAGATTCAAGCAACGCTGATATTCATGAAAAAGTAATTGGTCTCCAATTGGAACGAGCGGAGCGCCTTGTCCGCCAAGTGCAACATCTCCTGTGCGAAAATCGCAGACTGTAGTTATTCCGCATGTTTTTGCCAATGAAATTCCAGATCCGAGTTGAAAAGTGTACCCGGCAATTGGTCGGTGATAAATCGTGTGCCCATGCGAAGAAACAATTGTAGGTTGTTTTTTTGCGTCAATTCCAGACAAAAACTTTAAAACCTCTTTTCCAAGAAATGTTCCGAACTCCTGATGCAAATCATGTAATTCAGCGCCAACACATTTTTCCGCCAACTGCAATTTCTCAATACGGTCGGGCGAATAAGGAATTGTCATCGCTTCTTCGAGAGAATAGCGAAATTTTCCACCTTCTTCGCAAAAATGTGCTAAACAAATATCGAGCCCGTCAAGTGAAGTGCCCGACATCAAACCAACTACATATTCCTCGGATTTTTTCATGAAATAATTCCGCGATTCCCTGATTTTGAACAGGCTCAATCCTGCGAATATACGAATCCATTACTCAGGGGCTAATTGTCGTTTCAGTGATGATTTTCCTCAGGTAAATCTTATCTTTGGGGCATGTCAACAACACTCGATCCTATTGTAGCCGGAATGAATTTTGAACTTTCCGAAGAGCACCTGATGATTCAGAAAGCTGCGCGCGATTTTGCACAGAACGAACTGAAGCCTGGCGTAATTGAACGCGATGAGCATCAGAAATTTCCTACGGAACAAATCAAGATGATGGGTGAACTCGGATTTTTGGGAATGATGGTGGATCCGAAATATGGTGGAGGCGGAATGGATTGTATTTCCTACGTTCTTGCCATGGAAGAGATTTCAAAAGTTGATGCGTCGTGTTCGGTAGTGATGTCGGTGAATAATTCACTCGTTTGCTGGGGACTTGAAACATTCGGAACAGAAGAACAAAAACAAAAATATCTTGTTCCTCTCGCTAAAGGAGAAATCATCGGCGCATTTTGCCTCTCAGAACCTGAAGCAGGATCTGATGCAACTTCACAACGCACAACAGCCGTTGACAAAGGCGATCATTATTTGTTGAATGGAACGAAGAACTGGATTACGAACGGAAATAGTGCTTCTGTTTATCTTGTTATCGCGCAAACATATCCTGAGAAGGGCAGCAAAGGAATCAATGCATTCATCGTAGAAAAAGGAATGCCGGGATTTGTTGTTGGTCCGAAAGAAAACAAAATGGGCATACGCGCTTCCGATACGCATTCATTGATGTTTACTGATGTGAAAGTTCCGAAGGAAAATCGCATTGGAGAAGATGGATTTGGATTTAAGTTCGCGATGAAAACATTGACAGGCGGACGAATCGGAATTGCATCGCAAGCCCTTGGAATTGCGTCTGGCGCATACGAATTGGCACTTGCTTATTCGAAGGAGCGCAAGGCATTTGGAAAAACGATAAATCAACATCAGGCAATTGCATTCAAGCTAGCTGATATGGCTACGGAAATTGAGGCTGCACGACTTTTATGCTTCCGTGCTGCTTGGCTGAAGGATCAGCATCTGGATTACGGTACGCCTAGCGCAATGGCGAAATTATTTGCTTCACGCGTTGCGATGTGGGTGACTACTGAAGCTGTTCAGGTACACGGTGGTTACGGTTATGTAAAAGAATACCACGTTGAACGCTTGATGCGCGATGCAAAAATCACTCAGATCTACGAAGGAACGAGTGAAGTGCAGAAGATTGTTATCTCTCGCGCAGTTCTCGGCTAGTATAACCAACAAGTGCACAAAGAACAACAAGAGGTTTCATATAAGAGAATCTCTTGTTTCTTGGTGTACTCCGTGAACTTGGCGGTCAAATTTTGAGGTTAACGCATGGTGCCAAATGAACATCCGCGTAGCCGGATCTTAGTAAATTCTGGTCAATGGAATTATTGAATTGCATTGGCAGCAACTTCCATCTTCATTCCCCGACTTCCCTTTATCAGAATTAAACTTTCGTGCGGAGGATTTTTCTCCAACCAATTAATCACCGATTGTGTTTCATTCATACGCAGGAAATTATGCTCATCTTTTGTTTCTGCGAAATGACCACCAACAAGGAGCACAGTCGCTGATTTCAGTTTTTCTCCAATGAAATCGACGAGAAGTTGATGCTCATGCGCAGATGATTCTCCCAGCTCAAACATATCGCCGAGAATCAGAATCTTATTTTTCGCCGGCATCGCTGCAATATTTTCTATTGCGGCATGCATGCTCGAAGGATTCGCATTGTAACAATCAAGGATCAATGTGTTGCTTCCTCGGGTTTCCAGTTGGGAGCGATTATTTTCCGGGATGTAGGAAGAAATTGCCGCATCAATTTTGTCAGGGGAAATTCCGAAGTGAACACCGCAAGCCGTTGCTGCCAGCATGTTCGGAAAATTATATGAACCGATCATTTGGGTGTGAACGGTCCGCGTTGGAATTCCATTCGCATGCCATTCATAATTTACGAACGGATTATTTTCATGAAGCGTTCCCTGTATTTCTGCAGTAACATCTGTTCCGTACGAAAGATTTTTCATCCGCGTTTTGTAATGGTGAAGTCGCGCCTCGTCTTCAAGTAAAAATGCAAATCCGTTTTTCTTCTCCAGATAATCCAGCATTTCAGTTTTTCCCTTGAAAACACCTTCCGGTCCGCCGAATCCTTCGAGATGCGCAAGCCCAATATTTGTGATCATTCCAAAATCGGGATTGGCGATACGGCAGAGTTCTGCAATTTCTTTCTGGTGATTCGCACCCATTTCTACGACTGCAATTTCATGCGAAGTTGTTAAACGCAACAACGTCAAAGGAACACCAATATGATTATTCAGATTACCGTGCGTGAACAGAACGTTGAATTTTTCTGCAAGAACCCGCGCTATTAATTCTTTAGTCGTCGTTTTTCCGTTGCTGCCGGTGAGTG
>CAZBYM010000015.1:0-20054 GCA_964495745.1 uncultured Chryseobacterium sp.
TTTACCATCCAACGAACACCAACATCGCTTCCAACTCCAAGCCACTTCCATATTCTGCACGAAATACTGAATCCTGTTTCATATACGATGATCAGCTTCCTGTCGCTGAAAACTTTTTGCTGGTTTTCCATGTGCATGTAGCTCGAGCGGCCAATTCCCAATTGAAACGGAATTACACTGAACTTCCATCGCCCTTTTCGATAGAAAACATAGCGGGCGTACCATGCAACGTAATCCATGCGCAATTCTCCGTTCGCAGAGTCACTCTCCCCTACGCTATTCGTGAAATAAACCGTTCTGGTTAGATTATTGTCGTGCCGGTTATATCCAATGCCCAACTGAATGAGATCGCCGAATTCAGCGGCTAATTTGATGCCCCAGATATGCGCACGCCGATTACTGATGAATGAGTTTCTGGAATCTAAACCTCCACCTAAGCTTATTCTTCCACGCAGGCTTTTGTGAATTGAATCGTGGACAGCCGATTGAGCCGGAAGAATTCCGCTGCAGCAAAAAAGAAAAACGATAACACACGCAATTCTCATTGGCCAATCCGATGCTAATCAATAAAAAAGGGTCGTCCAATTAGACGACCCTTTGAAATTTTTATTTTTAGTGATGGCCTCCGCCGTCTTCTTCGCCTTCCCTCAGCGGAACGGTTTGAGGAATAAAATCTTTCTCCTCGCCAGGCTTACTGTAATCGTAAGGCCAACGGTGAACTTCCGGAATTGCTCCAGGCCAGTTTCCGTGAATGTGCGCCATTGGAGTTGTCCACTCGAGTGTATTCGCTCCATAAGGATTCTGACTTGATTTCGGGCCGCGGAACATGCTGTAGAAGAAATTGAACAGGAAAATTAGCTGAGCAAACGCTCCTAATATGGCGAACCACGTAATCAAGACGTTGATATCCTGCAAATGATCAAACATTGGAAACTCGAGGTTGTTGTAATAACGACGAGGTACACCAGCAAGACCAATGAAGTGCATTGGGAAGAACACGCCGTAAGCCGAAATGAATGTTAGCCAGAAGTGCAGATAACCAAGATTCTTGTTCATGTGGCGCAAATACAATTTCGGGAACCAGTGATACACGCCCGCGAGCATTCCAAGAATAGCAGACACACCCATTACAATGTGGAAGTGAGCCACAACGAAGTATGTATCGTGCACGTTAATATCCAGTGCAGAATCGGCAAGGATAATTCCGGTTACACCACCCGTGATAAACGTGGAAACCAAGGCGACGGCGAATAGCATAGCGGGTGTAAACTGAATATTTCCCTTCCACAATGTTGTGATGTAGTTAAACGCTTTCACCGCCGAAGGAATCGCGATCAGAAGCGTTGTAAACACAAAGACGGAGCCGAGGAACGGATTCATTCCTGTTATGTACATGTGGTGACCCCAAACGATGAACGATAAAAATCCGATTGCAAGGATGGATGTAACCATCGCACGATAACCGAAAATTGGTTTACGTGAATTGACTGAAATAATTTCTGACGTGATTCCAAGTGCCGGGAGAATGATAATGTATACTTCAGGGTGACCGAGGAACCAGAATAAGTGCTCGAACAAAATCGGACTTCCACCTGTTTGCGAAAGTGCTTCTCCTCCAATGTAAATATCTGAGAGATAAAAACTTGTTCCGAAACTTCTGTCGAAGATGAGAAGAAGTGCACACGAGAAAAGTACAGGGAAAGAAAGTACACCTAGAATTGCAGTAACGAAGAACGCCCAGATGGTAAGCGGAAGTCGCGTCATCTTCATTCCTTTCGTACGCATGTTGATGATCGTGATGATTTAATTCAGACCACCAAGAAGCGCCGATACAATGAAGAACGACATAGACACAAGCCACAATGTCATTCCTAAACCGGAACCGGGCATTGCTTTTTCAAGAGCAGACAAAGGAGGATAAACTGTCCAACCACCGGATGCAGCACCATCTTCAACAAACAAAGAAATTGTCATTGTAGCACTGGAAAGGAAGAAGAACCAATATGACAACATGTTCAGGAATCCGGAAGCCATATCTCGTGCGCCAATCTGATATGGAATGAGCAGGTTACTGAATGTTCCTGAAAGTCCGCCGGTCAAAACCATGAAGACCATGATCGTTCCGTGAATAGTCACCAACGACATGTAAGCATTTGGATCAAGCACTCCATCCGGGCCCCATTTATCGCCCATCACCATATTGATGAACGCAAATTTTTCTCCTGGCCAAGCCAATTGCAAACGGAATACTACTGACATGATCATTGCAACGACCGCCATAATCACGGCAGTAACCAAAAATTGCCGGGAGATCATTTTGTGATCCATGCTGAAGATATACTTCGACACGAACGATTCATGATGATCATGATCGTCGTGACCCCCGTGATGCACATGTGCGTCGTTCTCCAAATTGTGTGCGTGAAGATCGCTGTGTGCGTGACTTTCAGCTGCCATATTTTTTCTTTTTTATTGTTGAACTGGTGTGCGCATCAAATTGCACAACAGGTTGTCTTAATCGTTAGTGTTTTTGGTTCTCTGCGGTTTTACCTGGTAAAAATGGAGTGCGACGTTTCAAGAACGCTTTGTATTCATCTATCGTCCCAACCACAATTATCATCTGCATCTTGTAATGGGAAGCTCCACAAATTTTGTTGCAAAGCAATACGAAATCAAATTTTGGATTGCCCGTTATCTTTCGCATATCTGCCGTTGTCTTGGTTGGCAAGAAGTGGAAGAAAGTTTCCATTCCAGGTACACAATTCATTTGTGCGCGGAAATGTGGGAAGTAAGCACTGTGCAAAACGTCTTGCGCACGCAAACGGAAATTTACTTCTTCACCAACAGGAATGTACAATGTGTCAGATACAATGATATCATCTGCACTTGCTGCATCCGACGAGTCAAGACCTAACACGTTTGCGTCAAGAATCATTTTGTAGTTGGCATGTCCAAGTTTATTGTCTTCACCTGAATACCGAGCAGTCCAACTAAACTGCTTGGCATAAATCTCGATTACACGAACGTTGTCATCAGCAAGTGAGGTGGTACTGTTCCAGAGACGAATTCCCAAAAATATGATTACGAAAAGTACAACAGCCGGAACTCCTGTCCACAACATTTCAAGTTTGTTGTTGTGCGTGTAATATGTTGCACGAGCTCCATCACGGCCGTAATATTTCCAAGCCATAACAAACAGAACTGTATTCGTCAATAAGAAGACGATCCAGATAATCAGCATGTTGAAATTCATCAACCAATCAAGTTCAACTCCGTGCGCAGAAGCGGCTTCAGGAAGAAGTTTGTCTTTGTAGGCAATCAGCTGCCAGATACTGGTGATCCACAACAATACCATGAACACGAGGTAGAACCGCCCGTTCATCCTGTTGTCTTTCTCGGTGACTTTATTCGGATCAACACCTTTCAACTTTGCGGATAGTTCCACAACGCGTACCAACTGCCAGAGAGCAGCGGCTGCGAGTATCAGGATCACGTAGATTAAGAACTTCATATTTTCTGTATTGTCGTTCGAGTACTAATTAATTTCTTTTGCCAATCGTGGCTTCTTCTATTGATGGTGATGAATTCCTTCAGCAAGCAATGCATGATTCTTCGCAAGGATCGGAGCTTTTGAAAGTGCTCTGAGAATCCAGAAAACGAAGAACGACAAGAACGCTGTGAACATTCCGATTTCAATAAATCCTATTCCCCAATTTTCTCCAACGGTTCCCGGCATAACAAGCAGGAATGTATCTGTCCAGTGGAAGAAGAAAATCAAAAGTCCAACAAAGAAAACGTAAGACTTATTTCTTTTCGAGTCACGTGACATCAGAACAAGCATCGGGAAAGCAAAGTTTACAATCATTGTAATCCAGAATAATCCACGGTAATGTTCCCATCGCTGCGCGAAGTAAACTACTTCTTCAGGAATGTTCGAATACCAGATCAACATGAACTGTGAGAACCACAAATATGTCCAGAGGAAACTGATTGCGAACATCCATTTTCCAAGATCATGCATGTGACTTGGGTTAACGAATTCAAGTTGCCCGCGCGACTTCAAGTGAATTGCCAGAAGGTTAAACACAACCATTGCTGCAATCCACCATCCTGCGAAATTGTACCATCCAAAAAGTGTGCTGTACCAATGCGTGTCAATTGACATGATCACGTCCCAGCTAAATACCGATGAAGTAAATCCAAAGAACACGAGGAAAATCGCAGCGTTCTTCAAATTCTTTTTCCAGTTCTCAGCCATTGATTCCCAATTGGAATTCATGTCTTCCGCAATTGAATTTTTACGCGACCAACGCTGATACCAGATCCATCCGCCGAGGAATACGATCAAACGTCCCCAGAAGAAAATTGCATTGAAGTACGGGGCTTTGTGTTGCATGATCGGATCGCTTACATATGCTGCAGGATCCTGCCAGTGATACAAATGGTGAAGGTGAAATTGACCAGCGAGCAATACAAGAACAATTACGCCCATTCCGATCGTAAGAAAATCTGCTGTAGCTCCGAACACGCGCATGAACACTGTACTCCATGAAGCTTGTGCAGCGTACTGCATTGCATAGAAGAAAAGTGCAGCCAACGCAATTCCGCCAAAGAAATATCCGTTCACCAAAAGATTCGCCCAAAGTCGTTGACCTAATGATCCGGTATGATCATGATGTTCGGCTCCGTCATGTCCGTGTGCTGCCTCTGGAGCGTGCCATAAGACAACGCCGAGGATGAGCATAACCAGCCCGATACCGCAGATAATCCAAAGATTTTTCTGTGCCTTCGCGCTGAAGTTATAAGTCAGGTTATTAATGTTCACTTGGCTCATAGTAGTGTGCAAGTTTCTTTATTCTCAGTTTGTTCAATTAATGTCCTGGTGCATGTGTTGGTGCAGGCATATCTCCATTTACAGGTGCAACTGCAGGTTGTGCAATTGAATCCGCAGCAGGTGCATTTTTCTTTGCGCTATAAACACTCCACGCATCTCCACCGCGACCTAAACGTTCCACATACAAAATTACTTTCCAACGTTCTTCAGGGCTCAACTGCGACGCGTGCGAACCCATGTTTCCTTTTCCGTAAGTGATGACATGATACACGTGACCATCGGTAAGTTTACCTTTGGAATACAAGTCAATATAGCTTGGTGGTCGTGCGGCGTATTTATCAGACTCTACGAGTGGGCCTGCTCCATCACCAGTTGGTCCGTGACAGTATGTACAGAATCTTTCGTAAAGAAATTTTCCTTGTTCCTCAATGCTATCGTTGAGCATCCACTTTGGAGCGTTCCAGAAAGTTGAAGCAAGACTGTCGCCTAATGCTGAATTCTCGTACGGGAACGGAGTCCATCCTCGCGGAATTGAACCATCAGCCGGCAAACGATTCGCAAGAGAGTCGGAAGTTGCATCGCTCAAGTATAGAGAATTAACTCTTGGAGCCGGACTTCTGTACATGTCGGGCATGTACTCAAATCCCGGGCTGTCCGGATTTTCTTTCACGCATGAACTCATTAAGGAAGCCGTTGCGATTGCGACAGTTCCGAGAGCCAGCAGAGTATATTTCGTTATTTTCATATCTGTATTTCAGATAATGTTATTGCACATTTACTTCGTCAGCTCCTGATTCGCGGAGCAGTGATACAATTCTAGCTTCGTCTTCCGCTTTTGCTTCAATCAAAATCAGGAAACGATCATCGGTAGTTCTTGGATCAGGATTCTTAGGAGAAACTCCAGGAAGGATCCAGCTGCGCAGCAGAAATGTCAATGCCATTCCGTGGCCCGCGCAGAATACAGTTAACTCAAACGTCACCGGAATAAAAGCGGGCACGTTCATGAAATAATACATGCTCGGCTTACCTCCAATATCAGCCGGCCAATCGCTCACCATCATGAACCAAGTCATGAGCACTGCAAGCGAAGTTCCGGTTACACCATAGATGAATGCACAAATTGCAATTCGTGTACGTGCAAGACCCAAAACGGGATCAATTCCGTGAATCGGGAAAGGAGAAAATACATCCTTGATTCGGATCTTGTTGGCGCGAATTTTTTTCACGCCTTCGAGACAAATTTCCTCGTCGGTGTAAACTCCATGTATTGTTTTAGTTGCTGACATATTTCTTAGCTCAAAAACAGATTAATGATGTGCGCCTGCAGCTTCTGCTTCTGCACGGCGTTTTTTATGTTCTTCACTCGAAGATTTCACAATAGTTTTCAATTCGCTCAAAGCAATAACCGGGAACACTCTGGCAAATAAGAGGAAGCAAGAGAAAAACAATCCAATTGTTCCAACGAAAATTCCGATCTCAACCCAAGTTGGGTGATACATTGTCCAGTTCGCCGGCATAAAATCGCGGTGAAGTGAAGTCACGATAATCACAAAACGCTCGAACCACATTCCGATATTTACAACAATCGAAAGGATGAACATTGCGATAAGGCTGGTTCGAATTTTCTTGAACCAGAACAATTGCGGCGAGACGACATTACAGGTCATCATTCCCCAATAGCTCCACCAATATGGCCCCGTTGCACGATTCATGAATGCATAGCCTTCGTACTCAACACCGGAATACCAGGAGATAAATAACTCAGACAAGTATGCAACACCTACCATTGATCCTGTTAGCGTGATGATGATGCACATCATTTCCATGTGCTGAATTGTAATGAAATGCTCCAGGTTGAACACTTTGCGCATGATCAGAAGAAGTGTCGACACCATTGCGAATCCGGAGAATACCGCACCGGCAACGAAATAAGGAGGGAAGATTGTTGTGTGCCATCCAGGAAGAATTGATGTTGCGAAGTCCATGGATACAATTGAGTGAACCGAGAATACAAGAGGAGTAGAAAGTCCTGCAAGTACTAATGAAACTTCTTCAAAGCGCTGCCAATCTTTTGCACGTCCGCTCCAACCAAAGCTGAGCAATGTGTAAATTTTCGTTTGCATTGGCTTCTTTGCCATTTTGAAACGATCGCGAATTGCTCCGAAATCCGGAATCAATCCAAGATACCAGAACACCAATGAAATTGTGAAGTAAGTTGATACCGCAAATACGTCCCAAGTCAACGGAGAGTTAAAGTTTGTCCACAACGAACCGAATTGGTTAGCGTGCGGGAACAACCAGTAATCAAGCCAAGGACGACCAGTGTGCATTGTTACGAAAACTGCAGCGCACAATACAGCGAAAATTGTCATTGCTTCTGCGGAACGGTTAATCGCCATACGCCATTTCTGACGGAACAATAACAGTACAGCAGAAATCAGAGTACCAGCGTGACCGATACCGATCCACCATACGAAGTTGGTAATGTCCCAGGCCCAGCCTACAGTTTTGTTTGCACCCCATTGACCAATACCGGTTCCAATAGTATACGCGAGACAACTAAAGCCCCAAATGAAAGTGGCAACGGCAATGGTGAATACGAGGTACCAATACTTGTTTGCTTTCCCTTCAATCGGACGCGCGATCTCAGCTGTGATTTCACTGTAGGTTTTGTTCCCCAGTATCAGCGGATCTCTTAGCGGTGATTCATGTTGCATATCGAAAGATTAATTCGTTCTTTTTTTATTTTATTTCCGGTCTAAACGTGAGCGTTAGCATCATCGCGGTTCCAGACTTTTGTCATGTAGAATACTGAAGGACGTGATCCAACCACTTCAAGAACTTCGAACTTGCGTCCGTCTTGTTCCATTTTGGCAACTTGACTTTCCGGATTCAGAATATCTCCGAATACAATTGCATCAGTAGGACAAGCTTGCATACACGCCGTCTTGATCTCGCCATCGTTGATCTTACGACCTTCTTTCTTTGCTTCCAGTTTTCCAAACTGAATACGTTGTGCGCACATTGAACATTTCTCCATTACACCGCGAGCACGAACGGTAACATCAGGATTCAACACCATACGTCCGATATCATCCTGCGCAGGGTTCAATCCTTTGAAGCGATGATATTCAACATAGTTGAACCAGTTAAAGCGACGAACTTTATACGGACAGTTGTTCGCGCAGTAACGCGTTCCAACGCAACGGTTGTAAGTCATTTGATTGAGACCTTCGTTGCTGTGTGTTGTTGCGATTACAGGACAAACAGTTTCGCAACCTGCGTGATTACAGTGTTGGCACATTACCGGCTGGAACACAACTTTCGGATTATCAAAAGTTGGGCTTTCCATGTGACGGTACATGTCCATCATTCCCATTTCACCTTCTTTTTCAGCGTCTGCTTTTACAGTATCGCTACTGAAATAACGGTCGATGCGCAGCCAATGCATTTCGCGGCTCTTTCGAACTTCGTCGCGACCAACTACAGAAACGTTATTTTCTACTGTACAAGCTACAACACACGAACCGCAACCGATGCAGCCGTTAAGATCAATTGCAAGCGCCCACTTGTGATTCGGGCGTTCGAAGTCATTCCATAAAGTCACATCTTCAACGGCCTGCTCACCTTTGTAGGTATGCATTGTCATTAGTGGATTTCCAGCACGCTCATCTTTCACGTATTCGGTAAGAGTTGTTTCGCGAAGGATATCGCTGTTACGACCCATTATTGTATGATGCGTTTGAGTAGCTGCAATCTTATAAGGTTCAACTCCTGCTTTCACAATTGTTGCGTCAAGAGCGCCATACATCATCGTGCCGGAAGCTGTCATTCCCAATGAAGGGAAAATATTCTGACCAATATTATCTACGTATTCGTTGTAACCTTTGCGGCCATATCCAATTGCAATTCCAATTGTTCCGCGTGCCTGACCAGGCTGCATCCAAACTGGCAATTGCACAGAATATCCGTTCGCAGTTACTTTCACAACATCAAGTCCGTCTTCCATTTGATCAAAGCGCACCATCATGTCAGAACCTTCTTCCATTCCGAAAAGGTTCATCGCTTTTGCATCAGCAGGATGCATGGTTACATAATTGTCCCACGTAATTTTTGAAATAGGATCAGGCATTTCCTGTAGCCAAGGATTGTTCGCTTGATTACCAGAACCCATTGACGTTTTTGCGTAAATCACCAACTCTGTTTTTCCGCCTTTCATTGCGGAAATTTGTGAAGTTGCATCAGCAAGAGTAATTGTTCCGCCGGTGAAAGAAATTCCGCCAGTGGCATTAACAACTGCCGGTGTCGCACCGTTTACAGAATCAACTTTAGGTTTTTCACCAGCGTGATTCTGTTTGTCTTCCAAAATAGGCGCTGCAGGAGAAGTTCCAACAAACACACCATCGCGAACACAATTGATCCAGAATGCATTGAAATCGCCGAGGTCAGTCTGCATAGATTTCATTCCTTCCCATGTCTTCTTCACATAGGTTAAATAGTCATCTGTATTGTCAGACCATTTCAGGAATGACTCTTGTGCGTGACGAGTAGAAAACAATGGACGAATAGCAGGTTGCTGCAAACTATAATGTCCGGTGCGCGGCAGGTGATCGCCCCACGCTTCAAGGTAATTATGATCGGGGAGAATGAAATCGCAAAGTGTTGCAGTTTCATCTACGTGTGAAGCGAAAGTAATTTTTGTTCCAACTTTTGCAAGTGCCGCTTCAAAGGCCAGAGCTTTTGGTGCAGAGTACACCGGATTTGTTCCGTAGAAAATTACAGTGTCGATTGATCCGCCCATGTTGCCAACGAGTGTTGCAACAGCAGCATCGTCACCTTGATGGGTGAAATCTTCAACCGAAGTATTGATTGTATTTCCGTAAGCGCCGATTGCTTTGTTGATTTCATTCACAACAAGTTGAATCGCTGCGTCATTTGAACCGGAAACAACAAGAGCTTTGCCATTCGCAGCTTTCAACGCATCAGACACTTTTTGAATTTCTTTCTGCATTACTGAAGAAGAAGCACCAGCACCGCCAACACCAGAAAGAATTCCGAGAGCGATTGAACCGAGTTGTGAAGGTTTCACAGGGAAACGTTCGTCGGCGTTTGCGCCAGTCAAAGACAAAATTGATTCAAACTGGAAATGCTTGGACATTGTCTTCTTGTCCTTGTTTACTTTGCGAGTCATTCCATATTGCTTGGAATGTTCAACCGGAGAAATCCAGTTTGAAAGGAAGTCGCAACCAAGACTCACGATTACATCGGCTTTGTCGAAGTTGTAAGTAGGAATCATTGCTTTGCCATGACTGGAAAGATTTGCTTTCAGCATTCCGGCATAAGAAACTGCGTCGTAAGAAACGTGCGTTACGTTTTTGTATTTGTTGCTGAACTCGCCAATTGCGCGACGCGTAGAAGGAGAAATAATTGTTGAAGAAACAATTGCAATTCCTTTGGCACCTTTCAATTTATCGCCGATTGCAGAATCAACTTCTGACCAGGTTTTATCAGCCCAAACATTGCCCGCTTTCATTTTGGGAGCGCGCACGCGTGTAGAATCGTATAAAGAAAGAACAGAAGCCTGTGTACGTGCATTTGTTGCACCCATTGTAATTTTCGAAAGCGAATTTCCTTCGATTTTGATTGGGCGACCTTCACGTGTTTTTACGATGATGCTGCTGTAATCGTGACCGTCGAAGAAAGTTGAAGCGTACCAATTAGCAACACCAGGAGTAATTTCCTCCGGACGATTTACATAAGGAACTGCTTTTGTCACTGGAGCTTCGCAGGCAGCGAGCGTTGCAGCAACAGTAGAGAATCCAAGAAACTTCAGGAAGTCGCGACGGCTTGTTCCAGCTTCGAGTGTAGATTTCTCACTTACAAATTCTTCAACCGGGATGTACTCAGCAAATTCTTTCTGATTCTGCTCAGCGACAGTAGTGTCGTTGTTCAGATGAGCCAGGCCTTTCCAGTATTTTGTTTCGTTCGCCATAATTTTTTGCGATACACAGAGATATAAACTTCGCATTACTTCCTTGCGTCGTACTGCTCGTTTCTATCTCTGTTATTTTTGAATCACGTTATTACGTTTAACTTTTTTATTGTTCTCAATTAATAGTGACAACGGCCACACTCAATTCCACCTGCCATTGCAACTGTGATTGGTTGACCTTTATATTTCTCTTTCATTTTTTCGTGAAGCTCAGTATAGTATCCGTTTCCTTCCATCTTCAATGGAGTGTTGCGGTGACAGTCAACGCACCAACCCATTGTGAGTGGACGTTGCTGTTCAACAGTTCCCATTTTCTTTACATCGCCGTGACAGGTTTCGCAAGCGACTCCGCCCACAACAACGTGTTGCTGGTGAGAGAAGAAAACGTGATCAGGAAGAACGTGAACCTTGTTCCAACGAAGCGGAACCGGAACTTTGCTGTATGTAGCAGCTACGGGATCATATCCAACTGCGTCGTAAATTTTCTGGATTTCTTCTTTTGATCCCGGGTTAACAGTTTCCTGAATCACTTTGTGACAATTCATACAAACGCTCGCGGCAGGAATGCTGGCAACTTTTGATTTCTCTACAGTAGAGTGGCAATATTGACATTGAATTGCATTATCGCCAGCGTGAATTTTGTGCGAGAAATTAATTGGTTGAGACGGATGATAACCTTCCCAAACACCAGGTTTTACTTCATGTGCGTAAACGCTGATGTCTTTGGCTACATACCATCCTTTTACAACGAGCCAACCGAAAAACAGAACACCAATAAGGGCAACGAGTTTCTTGTTATTGTTAACCCAATGGCGACTGGCTGCCATGAAAGGACGAGCTGGTTCTTCAGGAAGACCTTCCTTTTCACGAACAGCATTCTGTAAATGAATTCTTGAGTAACGAAGAGTAGTAATGAGAACGATTAGAAGTGCAACGATGATGACGATCATGAACACCGGGCTGCTTTTCTCTTGTCCAGGAACCAATTCTCCAGTGCCACCTGTTGGTCCTACAATTGCTGGAGGTCCTTTGTCTGCGTAAGCGAGAATTGCGTCGATGTCTGCAGGTGTTAAGTCAGGAAAAGAAGTCATGGTCTGATTCCCGTTCGCCGCATAAACTTGCAACGCATAAGAGTCTCCCGCTTTAATCATTGCCGCAGAATTCTTCACCCACTCATACTTCCAATCGCCACCAGGAATGCGCCCAAGCACACCCTGTAATCCAGGGCCAGCAGTTTTCTGATCAGTTATAGTGTGACACTGAGAACACTTTTGTTTGAAGAGCGTTTTACCATCCGGTTGCGCAAATAAATTCGGACTAAAAATGATGGTAAAAGCCAGAGAAAATAGAACGACTAAGCGCGGGCTTCGTACGTTTTGCCAGAGGCTGTTCATATAGCGTTTTTTGCTGTTGGCGATCGGTTAACTGTTGCCTTACACTTCAAGGCGTGGCAAATTTAACAGGAAACCTAGTTTCTGACTCTCTTCAGACAGAAAAAATGCCCACTAAAAACAATTTATAATGATTCTAAATAAATGTTAAATCCTAGGATTTTTGAGGCTATTCGCAGATTTTAGGTTTCGTCATTGTAAACTCATTGGCAGCCGAAGTCGCTGGCTTGTTGGTCGATAAGAGTTACAAAAAACGGTCTGAAACTTGCTACATTTGAGCATGATTTCAAGGATTCTTTTCTGCCTGTTCATGGTTATTGGGGTTTTTGTTGCGGCACAAACCCCAGCGGATACATTACAGACAGGAGTTCATGCTGACCCCAAGCTTAAAGTTTTGGTTTCCAAGCACAACGAGGTTCTGAAAAAGGGTCAGGCGAATGGATTTCGTGTTCAAATTTACTTTGGATCAGACAAAGCGAAGGCCAAGGAAGTGAAAGCCCGATTTCTTGCAACTTATGCCAGTGAAGCACATGCGTACGAGATTTATGAAATTCCGAACTTCAAAATCCGTGTCGGAGACTTCAGAACTCGACTTGAAGCATATCGGTTTTTGAAAAAGATACGCGCAGATTTCCCGGCGAGTTTTATTGTGGTGAGTGAAGTTGAAGAGTTGAAAATTAAGTAGGCAGTTGTCAGTGGCAGTCGGCAGTGCCGAACGTTTCCAAAAACTTCGTGGTGTAATTTCTTGTCATACCTCGGTACATCTGAAATTTACGCCAATCAATTATGGGTGATTACTCGGTCTGACAAGAAATCATTCAGTCAGATCAAATGTTTCCAAAAACTTCGTGGTATAATCCTGGTCTCGCACAGTTGTTGTAAATTGTCACGATGAAGTGTGTTGCTCCAATTCTATTCGCTTGTGTTTTCCTTTTTGCATCATGTGCGAAAGAAGAAGTGGATGGATTTGATTCTCAGATTTCGATTGCATCAGATTTCAAAGTTGATCCCGCGACTGGAGATACGTTCTACCGCTTCTATATGCCGAATGGGTTTACCCCGAATCAAGATGGACGCAACGATTTGTATCTCGTGTTCGGAACAGGATTTGATTACGATAATTTTTCGATGAGAATCACTTCACGCGAGAATAACCTAGTCTATTCTACAAAAAATCCGAATCAGGCGTGGAATGGTGTAGTACAAGGTTTTGCTGATGTTTGTGCCATGGGATTGTATACTGTGGAAGTAAATGTAGATGATACTTCGCATGAGCATCATCACTACGTATATCAAACTATGTTGTTTCGTTGATCAGGAATACATCCGCATGTTCGTGCGAGAATCAATCCACTTGTCTTCGAAGAAAGTAAAACGCAGATGCAGTTCGTGCGATCCACCTGTGTATCCTTTCAGTTCAGAAATTGTACAGTCGTAAGAATACGAGAGGTTGAAATGTGAGAAAGTGTATCCAGCAGAGAACAATAACGCATCCTGATTGCGGTATCCAACTCCTAAGGAAGCCAGGCGATAGTGAGTTGTTACGAATCCAGCGAGTTGCTGAAAATCTCCCTGTAGCATGCAAATAACAGATGGTACAATACGGAATGCTTCCAGGTCGTGGGGATCAATATTTCCGAATACGCCGGATGCGTGAAGAACGTAACGTCTTGGTAGTTTGGATTGACCTATAAAACCTTCATCCGGTTCTGTGAGATGATAGACTGCAGTTCCTATACTCACACGATCGGTCATGATCAGAAGTCCTGCGGAGAAATCGATGTTCGATCTTGAGGATGTATTGCCAATGTCGGCGGTACCGAAAACAAATCCCCTACGAGGATCAATCATGTCACCGTAGGTTAGTTTACTCCAGTCAACACTTTTGCTGAAATACGAAATCTGAACACCAGGCTGGATCACCACTTTCGCTTTTTCCGTTGTGGTGTCTTTCCAAAGTCGAAATCCATACGCGTAATTAATGTCAACCCGATTGGTCTTGATTATTCCACCTGCGTTATCATTCATGTAGTTCACTCCTACTCCACCGGCACGTGTGTACAAATCGGCGCCCACGTTTGTAGTCTGATAATTTCCTGCGAGTTTCGGCCATTGTAAACGATAACCGGTTTCCGCGCGCAACATTCCTGTTGAGCCCGCGAGTGCAGGATTGACCATAGAAATTCCGTAGGACTGATTCGTGAAGAAAGGGTCTTGCGCAAACGATGCCATCGAAAGTGCAACTAAGAAGAAAGTCAGCCCTGTTTTCATCGCAAGTATAAAAATAAGAAAGCCGCAATAACTTCGCAGCTTTTGAACTGCAGCTTGTTACTCCGTCAAGTCAAACGTCTCCATAACTTCTTCGTGTAATCCTTGTTGCCTTCGCCCTTCGACAGGCTCAGGACGCTCAGTCTGACAAGTATTACTCTGTCAAATCAAACGTCTCCATAAACTTCGTCGTGTAATCCTTGTTGCCTTCGCCCTTCGACAGGCTCAGGACGCTCAGTCTGACAAGTATTACTCTGTCAAATCAAACGTTTCCATAAACTTCGTCGTGTAATTTCCTTTGATGAAGTTCTCGTCGTTCATTAATCGCAAGTGAAACGGAATTGTAGTTTTCACACCTACGATTACAAATTCGCTGAGTGCACGTCGCATTTTTGCAATTGCTTCTTCACGTGTTTGAGCCATCGTGATGAGTTTCGCTACCATCGAATCGTAATTCGGAGGAATCGTATAGCCAGCATAAATGTGCGAATCGACACGAACTCCATGTCCGCCCGGAGTGTGAAGTACCGTGATTTTTCCTGGTGAAGGGCGGAAATTATTGAATGGGTCTTCTGCGTTGATGCGACATTCTATAGCATGCAACTGCGGATAATAATTTTTACCTGAAATCGGAACGCCGGCAGCAATGAGAATTTGTTCGCGGATCAAATCGTAATCGATAACTTCTTCGGTGATCGGATGCTCAACCTGAATACGCGTATTCATTTCCATGAAGTAGAAATTCCTGTGTTTGTCAACGAGAAATTCTACAGTCCCAACACCTTCGTATGCAACAGCAGAAGCAGCTTTGCATGCGGCATCACCCATTCTTTCACGAAGCTCATCTGTCATGAACGGAGATGGCGTTTCTTCCGCCAATTTCTGGTGACGGCGCTGGATAGAACAATCACGTTCACTTAAATGACAAACCTTTCCGTATTGATCACCTGCCACCTGAATCTCAATGTGGCGAGGCTCTTCAATATACTTTTCCATGTACATCGCGCCATTTCCAAAAGCAGCTTCCGCTTCTCTTGAAGCAGATTCAAAATTGACAACAAGTTCTTCTTCGTTCCAATTGATTCGCATTCCGCGTCCACCACCACCAGCAGTTGCTTTGATGATCACCGGATATCCAACTTCAACAGCAGAACGTTTCGCGTGTTCAACGTCCTCGAGTAATCCCGGACTTCCCGGAACGCAAGGAACACCTGCAGCGAGCATGGTTGCCTTTGCGTTTGCCTTGTCGCCCATAGAATCAATCTGATCAGGTGTGGCGCCAATGAATTTTATTCCGTGTTCAGCACAAATTCGGGAGAACTTGGAATTCTCAGAGAGAAAACCGTATCCCGGGTGAATTCCATCTGCATTCGTAATTTCGGCTGCAGCAATAATACTTGCAATATTGAGGTATGAATCTTTGCTTGGAGGAGGTCCAATACAAACTGCTTCATCCGCAAATTTTACGTGAAGTGATTCGCTATCGGCAGTCGAGTAAACCGCCACTGTTTTTATTCCCATCTCGCGACACGTGCGAATAATTCGCAGCGCAATTTCTCCGCGATTTGCGATGAGGATTTTTTTGAACATTTTTTCTTTTGCCATGATAAATCAGTTCACCGTTAAACAGTTCAGAGTTCACTGTTCGCGTCCTTCAACTGCGAAATATTAAGCTGGCTCAACCAAGAATAGAGGCTGATCGTATTCAACAGGAGATGCGTCGTCAACAAGGACTTTCACAATACGTCCACTGATTTCGCTTTCAATTTCGTTGAAGAGTTTCATTGCTTCGATGATGCAAAGCACTTTTCCAGCTTTGATTTCGTCGCCGATATTAATGAAATTAGGTTTGTCGGGACCACCAGATCGATAGAACGTGCCGATCATTGGTGATTTTATTGTAACCAGATTTGAATCAGCAACAGGGGCCGCTTTCGTTTCAGGTGCTTTCGTTTCATTTACCTGTTGCACAAAATTCTGCGGAACATTCACTTGAGAAGTCTGCATCATTGGAACGGATTGTTGAACAAAAACAGATTGTTCTCCTTTGTTTTTTCCGTTCGTTTTGATGGTAATCTTTACATCTTTTGTCTCTAACGCTACTTCACTTACACCAGATTTAGCGACAAACTTTATCAGATCCTGAATTTCGTTTAGTTTCATTGTGCGTTTTGTTTGTGTTGTCAAAAAATAGAAACAAACCTTCTTTCGTTAGGCTGGCAAATATAGGTTACACTTTTATCATTTGGTGTCATATGCCCACTTGAGATATACACTACCCCATGTAAAACCGCCACCAAAAGCGGAGAGAATAATATTATCGCCTTTTTTTAGTTGTTTTTCAAAGTCGTACATCAACAAAGGAATTGTTCCGGCTGTAGTATTTCCATATTTTTCAATGTTCATCAGCATTTTTTCGGGGCCAATTCCCATGCGATTTGCAGTTGCGTCGCATATACGTTTGTTCGCCTGATGTGGTAATAAGTAAGCTACATCATCTGCGGTGAGATTATTTTTCTCCATGATGCGCGCAGAAACTTCTGCCATGTTTACAACGGCGTGTTTGAAAACAGCTTGTCCTTCCTGATATGCGAAATGTTGTTGTGCATCTACCGTATCGTGAGAAGCAGGATTCACGGATCCGCCGGCAGCCATGTGCAAATGTTTCATTCCAGAACCATCTGTATGCAGTAGAAAATCTACAATTCCATTTTCGTCTTGTGAAGGCTCAAGCAAAACTGCTCCGCCACCATCACCAAAAATGATGCAGGTAGCTCTGTCTTTATAATTAATGATTGAAGACATTTTATCGGCACCTACGACAATAACTTTTTTGTATCTGCCCGATTCAATAAACTGAGCACCTGTTGAGAGCGCGAACAAAAATCCGGAACAGGCCGCTGAAAGATCAAATCCCCATGCGTTTTTGAGTCCTGCTTTATCGCAAATCATATTGGCGGTAGAAGGAAACACATAATCAGGAGTAACCGTTGCAACAATGACTACTTCAATTTCGAGCGGGTCAATTCCTTTCTTTTTGAGAATACTATTGATCGCATGAACTCCGATTTCGGAAGTCCCCATGTTCTCTCCTTTGAGAATTCTTCTCTCTCTGACGCCCGTGCGGGAAACAATCCACTCATCTGTTGTATCGACCATTTTCTCCAGATCAGCATTAGAAAGAACCGTATCCGGTACCCATCCGCCAATTGCTGTAATCGAAGCTCTGTTTGTTTTCATCATCAAAAAGCTTTCCTGATTTTGTCAGGAAGGTTAGCATTAACAACATCACGAGAAAGGATAATCATATTTTTGATTGCAAGCGGACTTGATATACCATGGCCGATCATCACGTTTCCGTTTACGCCAAGAACAGGTGTTCCGCCGTAAATTTCGTAGTTGAACCGATCGAGATATTCATCTTTTATGTTTCGCTTTTTCATTGCTGAATAAAATGCTTCTGCAAATTTCAAAACTACATTGCCGGTAAAACCTTCGCAAACAATAACGTCAGCATGATCGCCAAAAATGTCACGGCCTTCAACGTTACCAACGAATTTGAAATCTGTTGATTCTTGCATAAGTACGTGAGCCGCTTGTGCAACAAGACTTCCTTTCTCGGGTTCCTCTCCGATATTGAGTAAAGCGACTCTCGGTTCTTTTACGCCGAAAACATGTTCAGCATAAAGTTTACCTAGAATACCGAATTGATAGAGAACGTCTGGTTTGCAATCTGCGTTACTTCCAACATCAAGCAGCAAATTAAATCCGCCGGATTCTTTTGGGAAAGCAGTTGTGATACAAGGACGAATAACGCCAGGAACGGATTTCACGGTATACATTGAACCTACAAGCATTGCACCTGTGTTTCCGCAACTAGCGAACGCATCGAGTTTCCCTTCGTGCATCAACTTGAGGCCGACGGCAATTGTGGAATTTTGTTTTTTGGAAAAAGCTTTAACGGGATGTTCTCCCATTTCGATGACTTCTGTTGCGTGAACGATGTCAACAGAATTCAGATCAATTCCTTTTGCTTTGAGATGCGAAGTAATCTGTTCCTGATCGCCGATCAGAACCAAACGAACAGCAGAAGCAAGTTCTGCAAGCGCAAGACACACACCATCAAGCGGGGCCTGAGGTGCATAATCTCCGCCAAGGATGTCGATCCCAATTCGCATCAGCGAGGCGTGCGATTAGTCTTTTTTCTCCATCACCACTCTACCCTTGTAATACAGGGCGCCATCGTGCCAATACGCACGGTGCCAGAGGTGAGCTTCGCCAGTAACAGCACACACCGAAATATTTGGTGCTTCAGCCTTGTAGTGAGTACGACGCTTATCGCGACGGCTTTTGGAGTGGCGTTTCTTAGGATTTGGCATAACTATTACTATTTATTAATTGTTGTTTTTCAAATTTTTCAACGCATCCCAACGGGGATCAATTGAATTTTTATCGTTGGCATCTTCTCCAGGTTTCAACTGTTCGAGTTTGTTGATGACTTCCGGATCACAACCTGGATCGGGAGGACAAACAAGTTTCGCAGGAATTGCCAGAGAAATATATTCGTACAAATATTGAGTGAGATCGAGTTCGTTGTAAGAAGCAGGCAAACTGATCAGGTCATCTTCATCTTCAAAACGTTCTGCGTTGAGGTTGACCACCATTGTCGGTTCAGATTCTATTTCCTGTCTAAACAAGTTGCCACATCTGTAACATTCCTGTTCAACATTGCCATGGATTGTAATTTCCAACGTGAGCAAATGTTGTCTGCGGTCCATTTCAACTTCAACATCGATTTCTCCTTTTTTTATTTCGGAGAACTCAAGAGATTCAAAGAACTTATCGTCGAGCTTCATCCGGAAGCTATACGACCCTTCATTCATTCCCGAAAACGGGATCACGAGCTCCTTAATTTTAGCCATGGTTCCCCTGTTTTCCGAAGGGTCGCAAAACTACACAAATTAACAGGAATTCAACAAAAAAACTCCCTTAAAATTGAATATTTCCCCAATATTTCATCAAAAATCCGCCAATTGCCCAATATGAACTAGCCGAAACGCATATTCGCAGAGGTTCATAAAATGCGATAGATGAGACGTAAGTTGGGATGTGTGAATGGTTTGCTTTTTGGGCAACGCGGAACTAAGTCTTTGATTAACATGCGTTTCGGACTTTCTCAGAGGAATGGTAGCTTGAAAAATCTATATTCGTATAAAATACAAACGCCACATGAAACAAGGTTACGCCCTTTTCCTCACCGCCATTCTGATTGGCCCATGCTTAGAAGCTCAGTCGTTTTGGACTGAAAACTTTACCAATGGATGTACTGCAGGTTGTTTAGCGGACAGCTATTCAAGCACGAACGGAGCATGGACCCAAACGGTTACAGGGGCGGAAGGAACTGATCCGAACATGTGGTTTGTGAGTTGTGCTGAAAATGGAAACGGTACCGGAAATTGCGGTTCGGGTTGCGGAAGCATTCAGAATCCCACGCTGCATATCAGTGCGGGACTTTGAAATCCATTTTGTGCTAACGATTGTGGGGCGGCTTATGATGCCGGCGGGCTTT
>CAZBYM010000016.1:0-19816 GCA_964495745.1 uncultured Chryseobacterium sp.
TCATCTTCCTTTTGTGATTCCAGCACGCCAAGACTGTCAGTTATTCGGATAGCTTCCAACAAAAGAGTTTCTGCTCTGGCGTACTGTTTCATGTTGGAATAAATGCGACCAAGATTTCCGATGTTCAACGCTTCTCCACGGCGATCACTTATTTCGCCAGCAATAACAATGGCGCGCTCATAATATGCAATTGCGCTGTCGAAATAGATTTGCTGTGATGCTTTGTCAGCAATCAAATCACCGCGTTGCGCCCAACAAGTTCCAATATTTCCAATTACGCGTTCGAGGCCATATTTCGAACCCTTTGACTTTTCAATGTCATATGCATCCAGGTAATAGGCCAGAGCGGAATCTGCAATTTCCAATTTACCATAGGCAGACGCGATGCCCGACAAATCAAATGCAATACCCGCTGAATCGTGAACAGCTTGATCAAGTGTTAAGGCTCTGCGGAAATAGTGAATGGAAGAATCAGGATCACCTTTGAAAATAAAAACGGAACCAATATTGCCGAGTTGAACGGCCATTGATCCGGTATCTTGTTGTGCTTCGGCAAATTTTAGTGCCGCAAGAAAATGTTCGAATGCCCGCGGATAATTGCCTTGTGTATAATAGACGGTTCCCAAATTTCCGGTCGCGGTAGCTATGAGTTCGCTGTCGTGAAGAGCCGTTCCGTATTCCAAGGCGAGTTGGTTATGAATTATTGCGTTCTTATAATCACCAACAAGTCGATACACCACTCCAAGATTACCATTCGATTTGGCCATGCCCTGCAAGTATTGCAGTTGATTGCTGAGTTCAACAGCTTGCTTTCCGAGAATCATTGCTGTATCGGGATTATTGCGACGGAATTCCCAACAAAGAGAAGCAAGCGCCTGTGCCCGAAAAGTATCCTGCCCCGCAATTTTCAAAACTTCGAAAAGAGAATCTTTTGGATTATCTGCTTTGATAGAAGCAAAGGGATTCACTTCAGCAGCCACTGGATCGTTCGCACAACTGCCTGCAAACAAAATCAAGAATGTTGCAATGCAGATTGTATGAAATGTGCGAGCGAAAAGCATATTGATCCAGAGTAGTCTGGAACTCAAGTTAGCGATTTTTTACAGCGAACACAGTTTCGTGGCAAGAATCGTTAAAAATTGCATTCGGTTTTGAGACAAACAGAAGATCTGAAACTGTATTTCGTAAATTTGTTTCATGGGTTTTTCTGCAATCATTTCGATTTTGTGGTTCATCTTTATTATAGGTGGCCTCGCGGTGTTGATCATTTGGCTCGTTGTGATGAATAGGGCGCTTGATCAAATTTCGCATGACATTCGAAAGATGGAACCGGGAGCTGTGTGGCTTTGTCTTATTCCTCTTTTTGGATTGGTCTGGCAATTCATGGTTACGAATGCAGTGGCAAGTGGAATTGCGGGAGAATTTGCTGTGAGAAATATGTTTCCCAAAGAATCGAAACCTGGTGCCGCTACAGGAACAACAGGATGTATTTTGATGTGTTGTTGTATTATCCCTTATGCAGGAATTGGAATTGCATTAATTGGATTGGTGTTTATGATAGTTCACATTGCAAAAATCAGTGAATACAATAAGGCCCTGAACAATTCAGGAAGATGGGAAACACGTTATCACGAAAGAATGGCCCTGTTGAAGCAGCAACAACAAATTACATGGGTTGGGATGCAACAGCCTTATCAACAAGCGCAAAATTTTCAACAGCCACAAAGATCGACGTACATTTCTCAGGAGACAAAATTGTATCAGCAGAAGGAGAAGCCGAAGAATCCGTTTGAATGATTGCCTCCCGCGAGCGGTGGCGGTGCCCCCTTCGGGGGTTAGGGGGCGAGCGTTGGCTACGCAGTCACGCCAATATGAATCAGCGCATCCCCTTGATTCACCACCGGCTGATTATTTAGTCCAACGATGTAACCCGTTTGCGGAGCGACCACGTGGTGTTCCACTTCTCCGTATGGATCGCAGATCATTCCGATGATATCACCCTTTTTCACTTTGTCGCCATACTGTTTTTGCGTGTGAAACAATCCGGAACTTTTTGCGCGGAGCCACGATGTTTTAGGAAGGAAAACTGGCTTGTGATCCGGAACATCGGCGTCGATCATCTTGTAATGATTCAAGGTGCGGATACAGCCATTCAAACCTTCTTGAATACTAACCGGATCGAAGCGACGTGATTCCCCACCTTCGAATACGAGAATGTGTTTTCCTCTGTTCGCGGCTTCTTTGCGTAAAGTGTTTTCGCGGAAAGGAGAATTCAAAACTAACGGTGGTGCAAATATTTTTGCGAGCGCAAGATTTTTTTTGTCGCTGAACACGCAACGTATTTGTGGGAAGTTTGTGATTTTTGATCCGCCCGTGTGAAAATCAATTCCAAAATCAATTTGTGGAATAATTGTTTCAATTAAATCATGGGCAATTCTGCTTCCAAGCGAACCATTTGTACTTCCCGGAAAGCAGCGATTCAGATCGCGCCCATCAGGAAGATCGCGCGAGCCTGCAATAAAAGAAATGATGTTGATTACCGGAATAGCTACCACGCATCCACATTTTAGATTCAACAGGTCATCGCGTTTGATAAGTTGACGAACAATTTCAATTCCATTGATTTCATCTCCATGCATTCCCGCAAGAAATAAAATTGTTGGGCCAGGCTTTTTTCCGTTGAAAACGAAAACGGGAATTTCGATGAGTGTATGGGTAGGAAGTTTGTAAATGTTCAGCACTACCTGTGCGTGTTCACCGGGCTGGATTGTTTGTCCTTGTATGTGGAAGGGTTTGGCCATTAAATTTTCAATTTAGCCCTCGCTCGCCTCTCTGACTCTCCAAAGGAGAGAACCAACAGCGCGAAATTGAAAATTTAATTGTGCGCAGGCGGTTCCCCTTCCGGGGGTTAGGGGGCGTGGGTGGCATTATAAATTCTGATGAAACTCATTCCGCTCAACATATTCAATAATCTTACCTGCAATATCAACTCCTGTTGCGCCTTCGATTCCTTCGAGACCCGGAGAAGAATTTACTTCCATCACCAAAGGTCCGCGGGAAGATTGAAGCATATCAACTCCGGCAATGACAAGCCCAAGTTTTTTTACGGCTTTTATTGCAGTCGCTTTTTCTTCAGGAGTTAATTCAAGCAACGATGCTTTTCCTCCGCGATGAAGATTCGAACGAAAATCTCCTTCTGCACCTTGTCTGCGCATGGCTCCAACAATTTGTCCGTCGACAATGAATGCGCGAATATCTGCTCCGCCCGCTTCCGCAATAAATTCCTGCACGAGAATATTCACTTCAACACCAAGAAAAGCTTCGATAACTGATTTTGCAGAATTTCTTGTTTCAGCAAGGATTACTCCAATGCCTTGTGTTCCTTCAAGAAGTTTAATCACAACGGGCGCGCCGCCAACCTGATTCAATACTGCATCAATATCTTTCGGACTCGAAGCAAATGCGGTTTTTGGCATTCCAACTCCGGCTTTTGCAAGCAACTGAAGACTGCGGAGTTTATCGCGTGATCGCACAAGCGCTTGTGATTCGAGAGTAGAAAAAGTATGCATCTGTTCGAACTGACGAACAACTGCTGCGCCATAAAAAGTTACACTCGCTCCAATTCGAGGAATGATTGCATCGAAATGCGGAAGTATTTCTCCTTTGTAAATAATTCTTGGCTTGTTGGATTCAATAACCAACACACATTTCTGGTGATCGATAACCTGAATATCGTGTCCACGTTTTTGCCCGGCTTCAACAATTCGTGCCGTGGAATACAAGTGCGGGTTTCGGGAAAGAATGCCAATACGCATGGGAAATTATTTCAGGGTTGAAAGTGCGTTGAGTAAATTCACATCTACAAGAAAGCGATTTTTCAGCAAACGACGACCAATGAGAACAGGATATTTCATTGTAGCGCGATCGGTCAGGGAAACAATACCGCGGATGGTTCGTTTTCCAATTGTTATTCGCGTGCGGATGATATATCTCATTTCCTGTTCGCCAAATGAGCTCTTCACGATTTTGTGTTCAAATTTTGGAAAGCGATGTTCACGATCTTGATACTCGGGATGATTTTCATCAAGCAGACGAAAAAAAAGCACTCCCTTTTCAACACGTACGTGGTGACAATGGAGTGCTGTAGTATTTGCACCAGTATCAATTTTTGCGGCGAGACCGAATAAGCCTAGATCAGGAAAGTCGACGTTTTCGCGGCGACCAACTGTTTCAGCAGGGAGAACTTTTTTTCGTTTCTTCTTCACTGGAACAACTATTAGTTCTGCTGAATTGTTGCGACTTCAGGATATTGCCTACTTCTTAGACTGTTTCGACAAATCCATTTGCGATACCGCCATCATCTCACGCATAGTTTTCTGCATTCCTTCTGTGGAGCCGTCAAGGAAAATAACATTTCCTTTTCCATGCTCAGCGAAATTTTTCACAGCTTCAGTCCACATCGAAAAAAGAATAAGTGACGCATCGAGATTTGAATCCTGCATCATTTTCGCTGCGTGGCTCATACCCTTGGCCACCTCTTCGCGGAAGAGCGCCACACCTTGTCCACGCAATTGCGCCGCATCTTTTTCTGCCTGCGCTGCAATTTTGATTGCGTTACCTTCTGCTTCAGCAAATTTTGTTTTCGTGATGAGTAATGCTTGTCCTTCGTTTTCAGCAGCAGCTTTCAAGTTGTTTGATGCAACTACTTTCGCCATTGAACGCATTACTTCTTCATCGAATGTAATATCGTTCAACTGAAGATCGATGAGGTGATAGCCCCATGTTTCCAAGGTGTGATCCAGTTGTTCTTTTACCGCGTCAACAATTTCATGACGAAGAGAAAGTACCTCCGATTGTTTTTTCGTTGCAACAAATGCACGAACTGAACCTTCTACTGAGCGAATTAACGCCGCCATGAAGTTTTGATCGTTCACGAATTTGAAGGCTACGTTTTTTACGTTTACTTCGTCGCTGTTGAATACCGCATACAACAACATCGCTGTGAAGTTTACATTCGCTTGGTCAATTGTTACAGCCTGGAAATTCAATTCCACTGAACGGTTCTGAATGGAAATTCTTTTGAATACGCGCTCGATAAATGGAATTTTGAAATTCAGTCCGGGATAAAGTGTGCGACTGTATTTTCCGAAAATCGTTGTGATACCAACAGTTCCCTGCTGAATAGTAACGAATGAAAGTAGAAGTACCAGGAATCCAAAAACGCCAAGTACAATGTAGAGAATAGGCATAGGTTAAGGGTTGTTTGTGTGAAGGCGAAAATTACGAAAAATAGGGGAATCTGAAGAAATTTTTTGAACCACATAGGAACATAGAAAGGCTTAGGTTCGCATAGAAATGGACTATGTGAATCTATGTTGCCTGATGTGTCTATGTGGTGAATTGCGCCGCGCCTCAATTATCTTTGTACCGTGAAAACAGACTATCTCATCATCGGCCAAGGAATCGCAGGAAGTGTGATGGCGATGACTTTGCATATGCGAGGGAAAAAGGTGATAATCATTAACAAGGAAGGAAAATCTGCATCTTCTGCAGTTGCTGCCGGAATTTACAATCCGTTTAATTTCCGTAGAGCGATTCCAACGTGGGAAGCGGAACGTACATGTAACGACACGGAAGATTTTTATTCGAAAGCAGAGCAAATTACTGGCGGAGAATTTCTGAAACACAAAAAAATTTATCGCGTTTTTCCTGATGCTGCAGAAAGAATGTTGTGGGAGAAAAATGTTGAACAGAAAGAAATGTTGTTCGCCGAAAAAGAAATTCTTGAAAATCCATTTCCCGATAAAGTGCATTCTCCATTTGGAGTGGGTGTTCTCAACGGAGGAGGAGTGGTAAATACAGGGGCATTTCTTTTTTCTGTGAAAGAATATTTTTCTTCACGCAATGAATATTTGGATGAATGGTTTGATCATGAAAAGCTGGAAATATTTCCTGACAAATTAATTTATGACCAAAGTATTACTGCGGACAAAATCATTTTCTGTGAGGGACATCTGGCTACGATGAATGGATTATTCGCAGACGTTCATTTAGCACCAACGAAAGGAGAAGTCATTCACGTTTCAATTCCGAATCTGAATCTCACAGAAATTCTTCACGGCCCGGTTTATCTTGCTCCACTCGGAAATGATTTGTACGTGTGCGGCGCAACTTTCGATCCTGGGAAATCGGATGAAAAAATTACGGAAGCTGCGTGCGAAGAATTACTCGCAAAACTTAAATCGATGATTAGTCTTCCTGTTCGCTCCGAAAGTCAATTCGCCGGAGTTCGTCCCGCGGGGAAAGATCGAAAAGCCATGGTCGGATTACACGATCAGCACAAGAATATTGCAATTTTTAACGGTGCGGGCGGAAGGGGAGTTTTATTGTCACCATTTTTTGCGCAACTACTTGCAGATCACATGGAATCTGGAGTTCCACTGCCACTTGAAATAGACTTCGCACGATTCTCAATGCCGAAATCTGCCTCAGGAAGGGCATCCAGAAGGCGATAATTCTTTTTCCGCGCTGATATTCCGCAGGAATCGGTGTGGAAATTCGCTCTAAATTGCATCTTCAGTAAAAATTTCCTCTATGCAGAACGCAAAATCTGGCCGAATAGCCCGATTACTGGCAATTTCATCGCTCGTAATCTCGGCCTTTATTTATCTAACTATTTATCAAAGTCCCGATGCCGCCGCCGAACCGGCAGTTTACCTTATTAAAGGAAACTCATACGAGAAGGAGTGGATTCGTGTCGACTCTTTCGCAACAAAAGGATTATACAAGTCGGCGCTTGATCTCACGAATCAGATTTACGACAAAGCGAAAAAAGAAAATAACGCTCCGCAAGTTGTAAAAGCAATCATGCACCGATTGAAATTCGAAGATCGGTTTGTGGAAGGAAGTGAAGATCGTGCAATTTATTCTTTACGCGACGAATTGAAAACGGCGAAGTATCCACTTAAACCGGTTCTACATCACATGCTGGGAAATCTTTACTGGCAATATTATGAGGCAAACCGCTGGACGATTTATCAGCGGACACAAACTGTAAAGTTTGCAAACGATTCAGTGAATACATGGGACATCAAAACGCTGGTCGATAATACGATCAAGCACTATCAACTGTCAATGTCTTTCAAAGACAGTCTTCAGAAAACAGATAGTCGCTTTTACGAGGAGGTGATTGTCGACGGAACAGCGCCGCATTCCATTCGTCCAACACTTTACGATTTTTTAGTTTACCCAACGGCGCAATTTTTTGCTTCGTATGAACCTGGAATCAGTCGTCCTGCTGATGCATTTGTAATTGATGATCCCGCATACTTCCAGCCGGCGAAACAATTCACAACATTGAAAATTGAAACGAAGGATACAATGTCGTTGAAGTTTTACGCGTTGAAAAATCTTCAGGAGCTCGTTCGCTTTCACCTCAATGACAAAACCGCAGATGCTTTAGTTATGGCGGATCTGGAGCGACTGAATTTTCTGTATAGAAATTCTGTGGTTCTTTCGAAAGACTCATTGTACGAAGACGCGTTGCGTCAACTTGCAGCCAATTATCCGGACAATCAATACACCGGCGAAGTGTTGTACAATGTGGCGGTGTATCATACAGCACTCGCATACAAATATGATCCCTCGAAGGGCGATGAATATCGTTACGCAAATTTACGTGCGGTTGAAATTTGTGACGGCGTTGTGAAAAAATTTCCTGCAACATTAGGTGCTGAAAAATGTCTTTCGCTTTCGCAACAAATCCGAGCGAAATCAATTTCATTCACAACCGAAGATGCAGCAATTCCGAACGAAGCTTTCCGCGGACTGGTGCATTGGAAAAATCTGACGAAGATTTATTTCCGCGCAGTAAAACTGGATGAAGATCTCGACAGCCGTTATGAATACGACACCTGGGAAGAGCAAGTTCTTCGTTACCTAAAAGAACCTATTGTTGAAAAATGGGACATAACCGTTACCGACACAAAAGATTTTCAGTCGCACTCTGCAGAAATAAAAATTCCGGCATTACCTCCGGGTCATTACGCGATTATGGCATCGGCAGTTGATTCGTTCCCGATGACAAACAATGGAATTGCAATTGCAGAAACCTGGTCGTCGAATATTTCGTTTTTGCAACGCAGGATGGAAGACGGAAGCATGGAAGTGTTCTGTTACGACCGCAAGAACGGCTCAGTACTTCCAACTGTAAATATTTCAATGTGGGAAGAACGATACAACTACGGTTCGCGCGATTATGAAATGAAAAAAACAGCTTCGTTCATTGCCGACAAGAACGGAAAGCTTGTAATTCCTGCTCCAGGGAATTACAGAACTTTTGTTCTTGAGTTTGAAACGAACAAAAACCATTTGTACTCTTCTTACAATTATCAGTATAAGTCGTATCGCGAACCCAAGAAGAAAACGCCGCAAACATTCTTCTTCATCGATCGCGGTATTTATCGCCCGGGACAAACTGTTTTCTTCAAAGGAATAATTATCAATTCCGATGGAGACAGTCACGATCTCATGAAAGGCAAAGACACAAAAGTCACGTTCTATGATGCGAATTATCAGGTTGTGTCGACGCTAGATCTTAAAACAAACGATTACGGTTCTTTCAGCGGAACATTTGTTGCTCCTGCGGCGGGATTGACAGGACAAATGCATATTCAAAACGAATCCGGATCTTCGTATTTCTCTGTGGAGGAATACAAGCGTCCGCACTTCGAAGTAATTGTTGATCCTGTTAAGGGAGCATTCCGATTAAACGATACGGTGAAAGTAATTGGCAATGCACGTTCATTCTCTGGCGCTGCAGTTGATGGTGCGGAAGTGAAATACAGAGTTGTTCGTTCGGCTAGATTTCCGTATTGGTGGTGGTGTTGGAGAGGTTATTATCCAACATCTTCGAGTGTAGAAATTGCGAATGGCGTTGTCCTGTCCAATGATACGGGCGGATTTGAAATCCCATTCGCAGCTTTGCCAGACAGAAGCATTCCTCGCGCAAGTGATCCCGTTTTCATGTACACCGTCTACGCTGATGTTACCGACATCACCGGAGAAACACATTCCGGCAGCAATTACGTTAGTGTTGGATACACGACAATCGAACTCAATGTGAATTTGCCGGAAATGCTGGAGAAGTCTGACACGGCTGCTGTACGCGTAAACGTAAATAACCTGAACGGACAACCAGAAGCATCGGATGTTGCGATCACAATTTACAAACTAGAAGAACCAACTGCAGTTTACAGAAAACGAATGTGGCCTCGCCCTGATCAATTCATTTATTCAAAAGATGAATGGACAAAATGGTTTCCACTTGATCCGTACGACAACGAGAATGAGAGAAGCACTTGGAAAAAGGGCAAACAGGTTTACACTGCAACAATAAACTCATCGAAGCCGGGCAGGTTTTATCTCAACAAACAATCGTGGGAATCGGGGTCGTATGTAATTGAGTCGAATACGAAAGACAAATTCGGTCAGCCAGCTAAAGACATGCGCTACTTTACGGTGTATGGCGAAAAGGAAAAAACTCCGTATTCAAAAACGCCATTTGAGTTCAGCGCAGTGAATGTGAGTTGCCAGCCAGGCGATAAAGCTCAAGTACTTGTTTCTACTTCACTGAAAGATGTTTCAATGATTTATGAAGTAGAACACAAGAACAAAATTGTTTCCCGTGAAGTGATCAAGATGAGCAACGAAATGAAGCTCATCGAAATTCCTATTGAAGAAAAACATCGTGGAAACATGGCCGTTCACTTTTCATTTGTGCATGACAATCGTTCGTATACAATGGATCAGGGAATTTACGTGGCTTTCGAGAACACAAATCTTGAATTGGAGTTTGAAACTTTCCGCGATAAACTTGATCCGGGTAAAGCGGAAGAATGGAAAATAAAATTGAAAGGTCCGAAGGGCGAGAAAGTAATGGCAGAAATGGTCGCTGCGATGTATGATGCATCGCTCGATGAATTCCGTGGCAACTACTTCTCGTTCTACTTGTATCGTTCGTATTACAGCAATACCTATTGGACAAACGATGTTGAAGGAGTTGTAAATTCTCAGCTCTGGGATGGAACCTGGAATCCTTACACTACCTGGGTTGATCGCACGTATGAATACCTGAACTGGTTTGGTTACAATTTTTCTTACCGCTATAATCGTGGATATTTTGGATACGACGACTACGGAGACATGGACTATGAAGATGTTTCAAAATCCGGAGAGACTTTGGAGAATGTTGTTCTTACCGGCGCAAGCAAACCGGCAGCCCAGCGAGAAGTGCGAATGGAGGACAAGAAAACGAAAGACGCTATAGGGAACATAGCTGGAGTGTCGGGTGGTTCGCCGCCATCTCCTGATGCGAACGAACAAACAATCGTTTCTGAATCAGATACAAGAAATGGGAACGCGGAGGGTCAGAAAAATCTTGGAGAAGTAAAAGCGCGAAGCAATCTGAACGAAACGGTTTTCTTCTTCCCACATCTTGAAACGGATTCATCGGGAACAGTTACGATCAAGTTTACAATGAACGAAGCGCTCACGAAGTGGAAGTTCATGGCGTTTGCGCATACGAAGGATCTGAAGTATGGATTTATTCAGAAAGAAGTTGTGACGCAAAAAGATTTGATGGTTGTTCCACATGCCCCACGATTTCTGCGCGAAGGAGATGAAATCACGATGACCGCAAAAGTGACGAACCTCACGGATTCAAGTCTTACCGGAACATCTCAACTCTTCCTGTATGATGCGTTAACAATGAAGGACATCACCACGCAACTCATAGCTGAGCCTGGAAATGCTCAACGTCCATTCACGGCAAAAAAAGGGCAGAGCGCTCCTCTCGCGTGGAAGCTAAAAGTTCCGCAGGGTTTTGGGGCGATACAATATAAGGTTGTGGCTTCTGCAGGAAACTTTACAGATGGCGAAGAGAATGCATTGCCGGTATTGAGTAATCGAATGCTTGTTACAGAAACAATGCCGATGCCGATTCGCGGAGGACAAACAAAAGAATTCCGTTTCGATAAACTCATCAATCAAGCGAATGGTTCAAACACCATGGCGAATCATCGATTGACACTGGAGTTTACTTCGAATCCTGCATGGTATGCTGTTCAGGCTTTACCGTATATGATGGAATATCCATACGAATGTGCGGAGCAAACTTTCACTCGTTATTATTCCAACACTATTGCATCGCACATCGCGGGCTCATCTCCGAAGATGAAAGCAGTATTCGATTCGTGGAAAACACAAACTCCGGATGCATTCCTTTCTAATCTTGAAAAGAATCAGGAATTGAAATCGGCAGTGCTCGAGGAAACTCCGTGGGTACTTGATGCGAAAGATGAATCAGAGCGCAAGCGTCGCGTTGGACTGTTGTTCGACATGAATAAAATGTCGAATGAGCAGGATCGCAGCATGCGGAAACTTCGTCAGATGCAAGTTAGTAACGGCGGTTGGCCCTGGTTTGAAGGAATGCCTGATGATCGTTACATCACACAACACATCATTTGTGGATTCGGTCACCTTGATCATCTCGGAATTACTGCGATTCGTACAGAAAGTAATAACTGGAACATGGTGAAGCAAGGCGTTCAATATCTGGATGCGCGAATTGCTGAAGATTATGAATGGATTCTGAAATACGACGCAGCACATAAGGATGATGACCATCTTGGATATCTCGCAGTTCATTATTTGTACGCGAGAAGTTACTTCATGGATATCCCAATGACTGAACGCACGAAGAAAGCATTCGATTACTTCCAAGGTCAGGCGAAAAAATACTGGACTTCGAAAACACGTTACATGCAGGGAATGCTCGCATTGGATTTGTTTCGGAATAAGGAAACGGCAACTGCGAATGACATCATGAAGTCGCTGAAAGAAACTTCAACCGTGTCTGAAGAGATGGGAATGTACTGGAAAGACATGACCGGTGGCGGATATTATTGGTATCAGGCTCCGATTGAATCACAGGCATTAATGGTTGAAGCATTTTATGAAGTAAGCAACGACCAGAAATCCGTAGATGATATTCGTGTTTGGTTGTTGAAGAACAAACAAACGAACGATTGGAAAACAACCAAGTCGACAGTTGAAGCTTGTTACGCTTTGTTGATTCAAGGAACAGATTGGCTCGCGACAGAATCGGATGTAACGATTGTTGTCGGATCTCAAACCATTGATCCAAAATCACAAGGTGTAACTCCGGAAGCTGGAACAGGTTATTTCAAGATGGCGTGGAGTGGAAATAGTATCACTCCGGATATGGGTAAAGTAACAGTGACGAAATCCGGCCCTGGAGTTTCATGGGGCGCGATGTACTGGCAATACTTTGAAGATCTCGACAAGATCACTCCAGCAAACACGCCTCTGAAAGTGGTGAAGAAACTTTTCGTAACACGAAACACTCCTTCTGGCCCGGTCATTGAACCTGTAACAGATCAAACAGTACTCAAACCCGGCGACAAAATTAAAGTCCGTATTGAATTGAGAACAGATCGTGATATGGAATACGTGCACATGAAAGATATGCGCGCATCGGGCTTCGAACCGATCAATGTGTTCTCTTCATATAAATGGCAAGACGGATTAGGTTACTACGAAAGCACGAAGGATGCTTCGACTAATTTCTTTTTCTCATTCTTACCGAAAGGAACCTATGTTTTTGAGTATCCGTTATTTGTTGCACATGAAGGAAACTTCTCGAACGGAATTACAACTGTTCAATGCATGTATGCTCCCGAGTTTTCTGCACATAGCGAAGGCTCGCGGGTGAAGGTTGGCAAGTAAATAAAAGTTTCGGGTTGATGGGTTTCGAGTTGTGCGAACTCGAAACTCGTTAACTCGAAACTTTCTAAATTGCAACATGAAACTACTTCTCCTTTCCATTGCTCTTTTGATAGGAACAGGTCTCTTCGCTCAAGGAGTTACCTCCACCGACACCATCACCGCACCAACTTCCGACAAGAATTACAGTAAACTGCTTTACTCCGATTCACTCTCGAGTAGTTTTGTGATCGTCATTCCAAAAGAAGTGAAGTTGCATTATCACGCCAATCACACCGAGCAAGTAGTTGTAATTTCCGGCGAAGCGGATATGGTTCTTGGCGAACTGAATATCCATATTAAAGCGGGTGATGTAATATTTATTCCAAAAGGAACACGTCACTCGGTGAAAGTAACTTCTGCAGAACCTTTGAAAATTGTTTCCATTCAGGCGCCGATCTTCGATGGCTCAGACAGAATAATAATCGAAAAGTAGAAGGCTTGGCGTTAGGCAAGTCGCGGCTCTGATAATCCGGATTTAACACCCCGATACATAAACACAATACTCGTGATGATCAATAAATGCGAGATGTCGTTATAATTGAACCATTCATTGAGTGAGATTTTCAAGGAGTGAACAACAGCAGTCAAAGCAGAAATACCAATTCCGGTTGCCACAAGAATTTCCGCCTTCTGACCTTTCATTCCTTGAAATACATAGTAGATCATAATTGGAATTAGTCCAAGAGCTACGTGAACTTTCGTTACACCAAATGAACGGGTTGTATAAAGAAGAATTGCAAAAGCCACAAATTGGATCAAAACAAAAATCCCGACGAGGCTCTTGTTTTGAGGAAACACACAATTCCCGACGCCTAATTGCGCGAACGTTATTCCTGCGCCTTGAAGTACACACATTAACCACCAAATGTGAAAGTGTACTTCTGGAGAAGTATAAGAAGAGAAACCATGTACTATGGTACCAATCAAAGAAGACAGCGCAACCAACAGAAAGAAGAAGGTCCAGTTCTTGTTGGGGAACTCAATGTCCTCTTTTCGCAACCGGCGATAACATCCGATTCCAAAAGCAAAAATGGCTAGATTAGTGATTGCTGTTATTGGATCGCGAACAATTATTCCCGCTATGTCAATTTCCGTGGTGTAGTGAATCATCAGTTCGCTTTCCTGTGACAAAAATACGGAAATACAGACTAGGAATTAAGGAAATAAGGGCGCACTCACAGGCTGACTTCCATCATAAACGATTGAGTTTGGCTCACAATCAAGAACGACTTAAGAAGCATGAATTGCGATTTTAACGCGTTCTATGAAGCAAGCCGAATTTTCAACACGAGTCTAAATCGCACATCGTAAATCAGCCTTCTTACATCGTACATTTGCTCCATGGGACCAGGAAAAAGAAAAGATGCAGTAACACAATTGGTATTCGATGCTTTATCGCGATTGATGCAGGGCAACGACAGAGCAGATCTCATCTTGAGCAATCTTTTTCGTGTCAATAAAGTTACCGATGAGATTGTTCGACGTGAAGCAGCCACAGTATTTTATGGATTGATCCGATTCTGGAGACCGATTACTTCTGCTGTACGGTAAGGTGAAGTGCTGTTTCCGGCTGATGCAGAAAGATTGATTGATGCATATCGCATGTGGATTGACCTTTATCATGGCAAAGAAGTGAGCGGCAATCCGGCGATGGAAGACAAATTGAAAAAGTACTTGCGTGTTCGCAAGATCCGCGAATCAATCAGCGATTGGTTGGACGAAACGGGCGTGAAAGAACTCGGCGAAGAGAAGTGGGAGAAAACGGTAAAGTTTCTGAATTCGGAACCAAGAGTGTTTCTTCGTGCGAATACGGCATTAATCAGTGCAGAGGATCTCGCACTTCAATTGAACGCCGAAGGATTTGATGTTGCTCCACTCGATGATGTTCCGGGCGGACTTCTTTTAGGCGAGTTCAAAAACGTTTTTGCGCTCAAAGCATATGATGATGGTTTGTTTGAAGTTCAAGACCGATCATCGCAGGAAACGGGATTGTTCTGCAAAGTAAAATCGGGAATGGTGGTGATCGATGCATGTGCAGGAACGGGAGGGAAGACACTTCAACTCGCGAGCCTCATGAAAAATTCAGGAAAGATATATGCATTGGATACGGCTGGCGGAAAGTTGAAAGCCCTGCGCGATCGTTGCTCAAAAGCAAAAACAGACATTGTTGAAACGAAAGAGATCAGTTCTCCGGACGTGATCAAGGCTTATGCAGAAAAAGCAGATTTGGTTCTTCTCGATGTTCCGTGCACAGGCTCTGGAGTGTTGAGAAGGAATCCGGATGCGAAGTGGAGAATGGATGAAGACGATCTTCAACGCATGCGGGAATTGCAAAAACAAATTCTTGGGGAGTATTCTGCGATGGTGAAACCTGGAGGAATGTTGGTGTATTCAACATGCAGTGTACTTCCATCTGAAGGAGAAGATCAAACGAAATGGTTTGCTTCAAAGTCGGACGATTGGGTGCTTGAAGAAGAAAAAAGAACCGGAACCGATGAAAATATGGGCGATGGATTCTACATGGCGCGATGGAGAAAAAAAGCGGCCGTGAAATAATCGTGGAACATATTTTTTCAGACAAAAAAAATCTGCGCGTATCTTCTGTAATGCTGATGAATAAAGGAACACAGCGCGTCACGAAAAAAAATTGCGGAACGAAATCGGAACGCGAACAAAAATAATTTCACGCACAATTTTGCGATCATCATGTACACATTTCATGCTTATTAACAAAAACATGTTGAAAACATACATGATGATTATTTAATTCGTATACAAATTTTTTATTACTTCGTCGCAAATAAGTTTCAAAACCTTATAAAACCATGGCAAAGAAAGCAACCAAAAAAGCAGCTAAGCCTGCTAAGAAAAAAGCAGCTAAGAAAGCAGCTAAGAAAAAGTCAGCTCCTAAAAAAGGTGGCAAGAAGAAAGCAGCTAAGAAGAAGAAGTAATTCTTTCTCTTACAAGAAAAACGCTCCGGAGTCACTTCGGAGCTTTTTTTATGCCCTAAATCCGGCTCCATGAAAAGTTGAAATGGCGATTGCGAGAGATCAAGTTGAATTTATTGCAAAAATTTCTTTGACTAAACCAATGAATCACGAAAGTGATTCGCAGACAAAACCCGCCGCGACCTCGTGGGTATAGAACCGGCAATCGTTGATCTTGCACCGCGATCGCCGCGTTAAGCCCGCCGCAGGCGAATCAACATATTGGTGTACTTGTTCGGCGGATCCGAAATCCACGTTCGACCGTTCAAGCGAAATTGTATATTTGCCTGTGGCCCGCCAGAAAGGACTACTTTGAAACCAAAACCTTCCCGGTTTGAACGCCGGACCAAAATTGAAATCATGAAAAAACTTTTTGTAATAGCATCAATCGCCCTTCCATTATTATGGACATCATGCGGCGAGAAACCAGAAGTCATTGAAGAGGTAATTCCTAAAGGAATGGTTGCCGTGGATCTTACTGATCTCGGTCATCCGGTTCGAATCAATCTTCCGGACTCTTTATCTGGAACACTTGACTCGATGGAAACGCCAGGCGGAATTCAACTTCGCATCGGCAACAACTTCGACGTTCTGGTGAATACTGCCGGAGCTGAAGAAGCCGATATCGCAAAACAAAAGAGTCTTATCGAAGCTGCTGATGCCGGAATGAGCACATTCACAGTTAACGATGCAACTACATTAATCTGGGAAACCCGCTTCGGCGATCTTTCTATGTTCCATTTCTACACGATCGTGAAAGTTGGAACCGACACGTATTACGTTCGTGACAACAACATGAATCCGGAGAACGCATTCAAAAAAGAAGACGTGAACAAGATGTTGGAGTGCGCGAAATCTTTGCGTGCGCAACCAATGCCTGAAGCGGCACCTGCGTCGTAAAGAATAAAGGTTTATAAAATGCCGAGGGCTGATCCGATTGAATCGTGATCAGCCTTCTTTTTTGTGGGTTGCCCAAAAATCAAGCACAACAAATAGAACGCGGATTGAACGGATATAAATTGATAATCCCCAAAGTGAATAATGCTTTTCACAGGTAGCATCCAAGTTCTGAGAATCGCAAAGCGATTCAAAATCCGTTTTAATCCGCTCAATCCGTTTAATCCGCGTTCCTATTAAGTTGCGCAATCGCGTAGCGATTCATATCCGTTCCAATAACTAACGCCGATCGCATCGCGATCCAAAAAGAGAACCGTCAAACTATTTGTGATTATTGCAAATCGCTTCTACTCGCTAACCACAAACTTATTTCCGCGAAGCACTCCTTCGGTGGTCACCAAACTGTATGTGTAAGTTCCTTGCGCAAGTTCTCCAACTGCAATTTCAAGCGTGTTGAATGCGCGACCAACTTCATATCTTCTCACTTCATTTCCGAGCAGATCATAAATGATCATCGTGCCGGTATTCACTCCGGCAGGAAGTTCATACGGAATTGTTGTTGTGTTGTTCGTTGGATTCGGATAAGGATTCGGAAGTTGTTGTTGATTGTTGTCGATTGCCGGTGATTGTGCAATTCCGGAGATGACGCCGCCTATGCATTCCTGACAAGGTAAAATGCCAGGCAAAGAATATATTTCAAGTTCTGTGAAATAAGCTAAATGCAAAAGCATTTTGGCGCCGGAAGGTGTTGCGACAATTCCCTGGGAGGCTTGTACTGGCGAGAACTCACTATTCGAAATCACTGCGCTATCGCGATCGAAAAGAATGTTTCCCAATTCATCAAATACAGTAATGTGTGGAACGCCAGTAAATGGTCCGATTGTATCGGTATAATACACCATATATTCAATATCTGCTGGATTGGTATTGAACAGTTCTTCACTTACGTATCTGACACTAATTTGACTTGCAATAGTGGGCAAGGTTGGAATCGAGAACGTGCGAAAAACAGAATGATTCAGATTATAGAGCACGATATCGTTCGAATCTCGAATCAGATACTTATACCCGGAGGAAGTTAATTGTATAATCCCTGAAGAGAAGTATGGATTAGGAGTTGCGTACGCGGTCTCCAATGTTATTTGTGCTGTGGCCGAAACAACAATCAACTGCAATGCGAACAATAATTTTTTCATGGCTTTAGATTTAGATAAATGAAATGTAGTCCATTTGCACCACATGTTCAAGCACAATTGCGACGGTTAAGGGCCTTCTTTTCGCATCCGGTCTTTTTTCAAGTATTTACTGCGGACAATCTAAACTGTGAACAGTAAACTTCCTTAACTGTGAACGGCTTTCGCAGCCAAAAACAAAAAACCCGAACACTTTCGCATCCGGGATTTTTGAAATTCGATAGTATCTTGCAATCGCAGTAACTCTTTTTGTTCTCGACTGCGCTCGAACTGACAAAGAGTTACTCCGCAGCCGTCTTCTTCTTCAAACGCTCGCGCTCATTCACATCCAAATGAACTTTACGCAAACGAATAGAAAGCGGTGTCACTTCAACGTACTCGTCGCCCTGAATATATTCCATCGCTTCTTCAAGCGAGTGGCGTATAGGAGGCGCTATCGCAACCTTCACATCACTTCCTGATGCACGCATGTTGGTCAGTTTCTTTTCCGTAACAAGATTGACAACAAGATCATCAGGACGAATATGTTCGCCGATAATTTGTCCGCCGTAAATTTCATCTCCTGGCGCAACAAAAAATGCTCCGCGATCCTGAAGTTTATCAATTGAATATGCAACAGCCGCTCCTTTGTCTTTTGCAACAAGAACTCCGGCAATGCGACCAGGAATATGTCCTTTCCAAGGTTCGTAAGCTTTGAAACGATGCGCCATGATAGCTTCTCCTGCGGTTGCAGTAAGAACGTTGTTACGAAGTCCGATCAATCCACGTGCGGGAATATCAAATTCCATGTGAATCAAATCTCCTTTTGGTTCCATCACCAGCATCTCGCCTTTTTTCTGGCTAACGAGTTCGATTACTTTCCCAGAAGATTCTTCAGGAACATCAACTGTCAATACTTCAATCGGCTCGTGCTTCACTCCATCAATTTCTTTGATGATAACCTGCGGTTGACCAACCTGCAATTCGTATCCTTCACGACGCATAGTCTCGATCAAAATAGACAAGTGAAGAATTCCGCGTCCGTAAACGAGATACGAATCTGGGGAATCAGTTTCTTCAACTTTAAGCGCAAGATTTTTTTCTAACTCGCGCCACAAACGATCGCGCAAGTGACGTGATGTAACGAACTTTCCTTCTTTTCCGAAGAACGGTGACGTGTTGATCGTAAATAACATGCTCATCGTTGGCTCATCGATGCTGATAGCGGGTAATCCTTCCGGATTTTCAGAATCAGCAATCGTATCTCCGATATCAAATCCTTCAATTCCTGTCAAAGCGGCAATATCTCCGGCATCAACGCTATCTACTTTTTTTCTTCCCAATCCATCGAACACGAAAAGTTCTTTGGTGCGCATTTTCTTTATGCTTCCATCGCGCTTCACAAGCGACACGGGCATGTTTTCTTTTATTGTTCCGCGATACACACGTCCAACGGCAATTCGTCCAACGAATGAAGAATAATCCAACGAAGTAATCTGCATCTGAAGTGTTCCTTCATACTGCGGAGCATTCGGGAAATATTCAATGATCGTTTCGCAGAGGTAAGAAATATCTGTTGTTGGTGTTTTGTAATCAGGACCCATCCATCCATGTTTCGATGAACCATAAACAGTACGGAATCCAAGCTGATCTTCTGTTGCTCCAAGATTGAAGAACAAATCGAAAACTTTATCGTGTACTTCGTCTGGACGGCAATTCGGCTTGTCAACTTTATTGATCACGAGAATTGCTTTTTTTCCTTGCGCCAAAGCTTTTTGAAGAACGAAACGTGTTTGTGGCATCGGACCTTCAAATGCATCAACAAGCAGAAGAACTCCATCAGCCATGTTCAACACGCGCTCTACTTCACCTCCGAAATCGGCGTGACCTGGCGTATCAATAATATTGATCTTG
>CAZBYM010000017.1:0-19805 GCA_964495745.1 uncultured Chryseobacterium sp.
ACAATTGTTCCATCGCCCACTTTAGCATGAGTTGAAACTCTAGCTAAGGGAGAAATAATTACCGGACATTCAGCTTTGATCTGACGAAGTTTCTCATAAATTTTTGCGCGTGTCTCTGAAGAGCGCATTTGTCCAACCGTGATAAGAAAAGCATAACCTTTTTGCATTAACTCCGGAATCATATCATCCGTTCCAATGATGGAATGACCACACAAAACTTGTCCAACTTTTTCCTTTGTATCAAGAATTCCGATAATACGATACACTCCAGCCGCCTCGATAACATCAATGCACGCTTTACAATGGCCACCGCCGCCGACAAGAACAATCTTTCTCATTTCACAATCGCCGAACTCGGCACGTTTACTACTCTATCTTCCAACCACAACGAATTATCAAGATTCATTGTCGGACAATTACTGAACATATGCAGTTTGTTCATCAACGTCCAGATCGGGCGGGTCATTACGCCGTGATCGTTGGTGTAAGTTAGAAATTTATCGCGTTCCTCACGGTTTTCGAGAAGAACTACGTTCAACCAATAGTTGCTTTTGCAGAAATCGCGCTCCTTGAAGAATGTAACGTTGGTGCCTGCGAAAAACGTGTCGTATGCTGCGGCAATTTCACGTTTACTGGTAAGATACTTGTCTACGCACTCCATTTGTGCAACACCAATTGCTGCGCTCACATTCGTCATGCGGTAGTTGTATCCAATTTCATCGTGCACAAAATCCCAACGGTGGGGAACTTTTGCAGTGGTGGTCATGTGCTTCGCTCGTTTCGCAAGCGATTCATCATTTGTGATGATCATTCCGCCACCACCTGTAGTAATCGTTTTGTTGCCGTTGTAGCTGAGAATTCCAAGTTTGCCATGCGTGCCCGTGTGTTTGCCCTTGTAATATGTTCCAAGTGATTCTGCAGCGTCTTCAACCACAACAATGTTGAACTTGTTGCAAACTTCCATGAGTTCATCCATGCGAACGGCATGACCAAACGTATGCATCGGTACACAAACACTTATTCTACGATTGGTTTTTTTGTTGTAACAAAATCCATCGTTGCGGACCTCTGCATTCGCAGCAAGCCATTCTCCCAATTTTTCAGGATCAAGCCCCAGTGTATTTTTTTCACAGTCCGCGAACAAAGGAAATGCACGACAGTACGCAATCGCATTTGCTGTAGCAACGAAAGTTAAGGCTGGAGAAATTACTTCATCGTTGTCTTTGACGCCAGCAAGAACGAGTGCAATATGCAATGCTGCAGTTCCATTCACACAGGCAACTGCATATTTAGCTCCTGTGAATTTCGCAGTCTGCTCTTCGAACAATCCAACAAATCGTCCAACATAAGAAACGAAAGTCGAATCGATACACTCAGCAAGATATTCCTTTTCTTTTCCAGCGAAAACCGGAGCATGCAATGGAATGAACTCTTTCGTTCCGTAGAGCTTCTGTACAAAATCTACTGTCGTCTGGTAACTCACGATAATTTTGGTGTTGTATTGTAGTAAACCGGTAACTCTGGATTAGCGATGTAACCATTCTTCAGCATCTCGTGAATTTCAGCTACGCTCTTGTCGACATTGAAAATCTGTTTCACATCGATAAACTTGTGCAACTTCGAAAAATCCACTTGATAGTCTCGCTTGTCTCCGCCTTCTTTCAGAATATCAATAACGGTATCCGGAATATATTTCTTCACAGTATTCGCAATCTGAATTTTCTGGTAATTCTCTCCGGGAAATCCGATGTTGAATACGTTGTTCTTCACTTTATCGAAGTTCGCAATGACGTTCATCATTACATTGGCCAGATCAAAAACGTGGATGTATGGTCGATATGATTCAGGAAGAAAAATATCGAGATACTTTTTCTTCCAGGCGTTCAATGTGAAATCGTTCACGGTTAAATCGAAACGCATACGCGGGGATGCTCCGTAAATTGTTGACAAACGTCCAATCACCCAATTCATGTCCTGAACTTTGTCAATGAGGTAGCGCTCAACGTTTACTTTTGTTTCTGCATACAACGACAACGGACTTAATGGAGATTCTTCTGTTGCAAGATCATTTGCAATTCCGTAATTCGAACAAGTAGAGAAGAAAATGAATCCTTTGATTCCCGACTGGCGCGCAAGATCGATCAATTGATAAGACGCTCCTTCATTGATCGACTTTGTGTCTTCCGGAAACAACTTACTCGCTGGATCGCCTACAACTGCTGCCGTGTGAATAATAAAATCTGCTCCTTTGATTGCAGCTTCCACCACACTCTTCTGGCGAATATCCCCTTTGATAAATGTGTAAAGCGGATTACTGAGGTGAATCAACGGAATACTTTCATTGAACCACAAATGATCAACCGCAACAACACTGTGTCCGTTCTGCAATGCAAGATTCGTTAATACCGATCCGATATACCCTGCTCCACCTGTAATTAAAATTTTCATATTCTGTAATATTTCTGCCACGAAGGCGCTAAGACACTAAGGAAACACGAAGTAAGTTTTATTCTTTGTTTATTGTTTTGTAGAATTTGATGCTTTACTTATTTTCCGTTACAAACTTCACATGCGCCGCACACTCCGCCTTGTCCTTCCCGCGTATAACTCTTGCCGGAATTCCGGCACAAATTGCAAAATCAGGAACATCTGCATTCACAACGGAGTTCGCTCCAATCACAGAGAAATTTCCAATCTTGCACCCGGGAAGAATTACAACGTTATTCCCGATCCAAACTCCATCGCCGATAGAAACATCGCCGGAGTGCATAGGACGTAATTCTTCAGGGCCTGTAGGGAAATTTACATCATGTGTTGAAGCGACTATGGAAACATTGTATCCGATCGCAGACCACGCTCCAATTGTAACTTTCGGAGATTTTCCCGCGGAGATATATCCGGAATTATAATATGTTCCTTTGCCAATACTCACATTCATTCCGGTAATATGCAATTTACCCAAAGCTGCATTTTCATGGATGTTGTAACGACCACGGTACTTTTTCGCACGCGCCCGATCAGCCAAACCTTCCATGTACAATGCGAGCTTGCCTAACATCGCTTACGCTGCTTTAGCAGTTGATTCATTCTGTTTGCGCTTCTTCACTTCCATGTAAATTGCTGCAATCACAAACAGGAAAATGAGCGCCGAACCTGCCATCGCAACTTTTTCGCCTGAGTAATAACTATCAGGATGGAATTCAAATTGCACAGTGTGTTTGCCCGCAGGAATTTTCATTCCACGCAACACATAATCCGTGCAGAAGTATTCACTTTCTTTTCCATCAATTGTAGCTTTCCAGCCAACAGGGTAATAGATTTCGGAGAATACCGCAACCTGATCAACTTTCGAATTTGATTCGTACACAATCTTGTCTGCTTCGTGAGAAATCACTTTGATCGTTGCAGTTGAATCGGCACTCTTTTTGAAGTTGTTCACCTGCGCAGCAAATCGCTTGTCAACCAAAGCTGTTGTTTTCGGATTGAATGTTTTCACCGCAGTAATTTCTGCATCAGCATTCTCAACCACCTGAACATTGTCTACAAACCATGCTGCGCCACACGCAGATTTATTTACCCAAACTCCACCGTCAGGATTGTAAATAATGTATTTGGCATTCAGCATGTTTAATGTGCTTTGTTGTGCCATTGCAACATCAACAAGAGAATCGCCACCTGGAGCAGAAAGACCGGCACGCATAGATGAATTGATCGCTCCGATCTGCGCCTGCATTGTTTGTTCAAACAATTCCTGAATACGTTTCAGCTTCGCTCCGTGATAACCGCCAATTGATTTATGGAAGTAAGAAGTTGAAGCATCCTGCCATGTATCAACCGCGAGATTAAGAACACGATATGAAGGATCTTTGTCCTGAAGAATCATTTGATCAGCTGCACTTGCAACGTAAACAACTTCCTTCTTTTTGGTTCGTTCGTAATTTTCATCCTTGATATATCGATGACTCACTCCCCACATATCAATGAGTATCAGGAAAGTTAATCCTGCAGCAAGAATCCCGGCATGAAAAGGTTTTTTGATGTACAAATAAAGTAGTGCCGCTGCAAGGAGAATGAAAAGCAAACTTCTTCCTGCATCCGATTTCACAATTGCTTCACGTGCGATTTCAAGATTGGCAATATATTCATCAACTTGAACTTGTGTTCCTCCTTGTTGAGTAAGTCCTTGTTGAATTCGCTCTTGTGTATCTGCATTCACAGTTGTAACAAAAGAAGAAGGCATCAACCAAACAAGCAACGTAATTCCACCTGTAATTCCAAGAGCGATATAGAACTTCTTGATATTTTGTTTGATGTATGCGGCGTTATTCATGATTTCCTTGATAGCTAACATGCCCAACAATGGAAGTGCGAGTTGAGCAACGACAAGAATCATCGACACCGCTCGAAATTTATTGTAACCCGGAACGTAATTGAAGAAGAATTCGGTTAGACCAAGAAAATGATGTCCCCACGATAACATGATGGTAAGAACTGTGACACCAAACAGCCACCATTTGATATTGTCTTTTACAATAAAGAGCGCGAGAACAAAAAGAAAGCAGATAATTGCACCAGCGTAATACGGTCCGCTTGTGAAAATTACATCACCGAAATATGCGCCTTGTTGACCAATACTTTCTTTCCACTGATCGTCAACATTTTTCAAAGCTGCTTCATCGTATGAACCAATTGGTTCAGAAGCACCGCCCATGAAATCGGGAATCAACAACGTAAAAGTTTCTGATTTTGTGTAACACCATTGTGTTGCATACTCGATTGGCAATCCTCCGGTTTTATTTTGTTCATCGTTGTCAATTGTGAGTTCGGATTGACCTCGAGTTGTATACTTACTGTATTCATTCGTGAGTAATAAGTTTCCGATGTTTGGCAGAATAGAAAGTACAACTGCTAAGCCAAGAATTCCGCAAACCTGCGCGAGATATTTCTTCTGACCTTCTTTCCACAAACGAATTACTTCTCCGATTCCAATGAAGATGAGCATGAACATCAGATAATATGTAATCTGCAAGTGATTCGCGTTGATTTCGAGAGCAAGTGCAATAGCAGTTAATGCTCCTCCAAGCCACAGTTTTCCTCTAAACGCAAGTAGCACTCCCATGACGACAGGAGCCATGTATGCAATCGCAAACATTTTGGAATTGTGTCCTGCAGGAACTAACGTAATCATGTATGATGTGAGACCAAATGCAACGGCGCCCGCAATACTTACCCAGGGATCTACTTTCATTGAAATCATGAGAAAGTAGAATCCAATCATGCTCAAGAGAATTGCTGTTACCGGGAATGGAATTCTGGAAACAACTGAGAATGCTTTCTGCAGTGGATTCAGGTAATTCGACGGATAGAGAACAGAAATCTGATAAGCAGGCATTCCCCCGAACATGCTATTCGTCCAAAGAGGTTCTCGGTCATTTTGCTTGCGGAAATCGACAATTTCCTTCGACATTCCTTCATGGTGTTGAATATCACCCTGACGAATGTGCTTTTTGTCTATGACCAAAGGCTTGAAAAACGCTGCTGTAATGACAATAAACAGGAGGACGGCAGAACCGTAAGCGATGTATTTCTGGTATTTGTTCATGATGCTTTTTGCGTGGTGCGCAAAGTTATCAAAAACCCGTCCTGTTAGGAGGAGAAAAAGGCGTTAAAAATGTCCAAATCGGGGTGTTTTTCTGTTGAACATTGTTCGTTGAGCATTTGGCATTGAGCATTCACGGAAATCCAACAGAAGCAAGGTGAAAAATGAGCAACTAACAATGTTCAAGATTCGATGAACAACAAACTTGATCATTGTCCATTGAGCATTTGGAATTGAACATTTTGCGAAAATTTCGCACGAAATGGTAAATAATGAACAACTCTCAACGGTCAATGTTCAATGAACAACAACAAACTTGAACATTGTCCGCTGAGCATTGGGCATTGAACATTTCGTGAAATTTTCGCACGAAAAGGTAAATAATGAACAACTCACAATGTGCAACGTTCAATGAACAACGGTTAAAATAAAACCACCGCATGCTTGGGACGCAGCGGTGGCTTTGTTTTGTTGTAGTCCGATCTACCGGAGGCGCCTCTTGCGAGGTTGGTAGTGGGACTTCCAAACACCTTAACCAGAATTATGAAGTAAACTTACTTGAAGCAATTTGGGGTTACAACCGGTTTTCAATAAGTGGTAGTGAATGTTTTTCTACGGAGTAGATTTTCGGATAAGTGGAAGTGAAGGCAGTAGCCAGAAATCAGTATTCAGTAGTCTTTTGCCCACCCTGACAACTGATTACTGATTACTGATTACTATTTTATCTCCTCATAGTCGACGTAATCATCATCTTTCCCTGACTCATTTTTTTTCTTGGCTGTAGGTTCAATAATCACTTCACCTTCTTTTTTCTGATGATAGTGATGGTGATTGGTCTGATGAAACTGCTGCGTAGTTTTTCTCGATCCAGAGTTGGCGAAAGCCGCATAAAGTTTCCAGATAACCCAAATGGCGAGGACGGTGAAAAAGACTTCTTGCACGGAGCAAAATTACGAAAAACTAATGTGCGAATCCGTCGTTTTGAGGCCGTGAAGATGAATTAAGAGATGACATGCTGAAATCGACAAACACTCCAGTAATGTGATGCACCTCACCAACCATTAACCCATTATCACATTAACCCATTAACCCATTATCACATTAACACATTAACCCATTCACACATTACTTACATTTGTCGAATGAAAATCACGCTCACAGTAAAAGAAGTCAACCCTCAATTCGATCACGAATTAGCAGAACGCAAATTCGATGGTAAAGAATCTGTAGATAATATTCTATACAACTGGGAAGATGAGTTTCAAATCAGCGGAGATGCCAAAGAATTCAAAGTACGTAACAACGAGTCGTATCAATTGCAGGTCGAAGCTGGCGATGAAGTGAAAACTTTCGAGATTCCTTCAATGACTATGGTCGATGCGGTTCTTGAAAACAGTGTGACAACATGTGCGTTTTCACGAAGCCTGGTGAAAGACACAAAAAAGATTGTTCGTCCGAATGGAGATATTCACTTTTTTGTATTTCTGAAAGGTGGAAAACCGATTATCAACCCCATGACTGGAATTTATATTGCTGAGAAAGATTTTCCAACAGAACTTCCTGTTCCGGATGAGGAAGAACAAGATATTTTTAAGGATGAAGAGGAATAGTTCACCGTTCTAAGTTCACTGTTCGTACAACCGTGAACTGTGAACTTCCTTAACAGTGAACTATGAACGTTTTAACTGTGAACTATTACGAAGGAATCCAGCTCTTGTCGAACGGCTGCTTCTGGATAATTGCTCCGAACTTAATGTTGATCATGCTTTTGTTTCCGCTGCGATTGTACCAGCTATCCCAAAAAAGTGCAATGGCTATCATCCAATCAACAGAAACACTTCCATCCGCGTGAATGTTGTATTCATCACCTGCGAAGAAAGTCACCGCTGCTGAATCGAACCACGCCACTTGCTTGTTGTTGAGAAACACAGAAACCTTACGTCCGCGGTGTCCATAAATATCAAAAATGTCTTTGCCAAGATGAACTTGATAGTGACGCTTCCACCACGAAACAGTGGTCAATTCATATTGGTTTTGTCCGAAAGTAAAAACATACGCCGGTTTCAGCCACGACATTCTACGCTCTACCGTGAAAACCGGATTTCCGCCTTGCAACGGCATCACTTCTACAAGTGGAAATATTTTCAACAAGCGTCTCGAAGCTTTCAGCACCTGATTTCCATTCAGCGAAATCGTGTATTTATCGCCGATCGCGATTTTTTTCTGGGAAATCTGAATGAGGTTTGGCATAAAATAAAAACATTTTCAATTTACTATTTTCAATTTCCCAAAAACCATTTGAAAATTGAAAATAGTAAATTGAGCATTATTACTCTCTAGGAATCTGTTTAAGCAGCGCTTTCAACTTATCCACTTCCGCTTTTGCTGTATCAACTTTCGATTGATAATCTGCAACCAATGCTTGAGCGCCCTTTGACTTGCCAAAGAATCCGAGATTTGTTTCTAGCGTATTGATTTCACCAGTGAGGCGTTTGATTTTATCCTGAATGTTTGAACGCTCACGCAAAATTTGATCACGCCCTTGGTCAGTTTGTTTGAGTTGATCGTATTTGATCTTCTTCAACGTATTCTCATCACCACCACGGGCTTTCAATTGTTCAAATAAACCGTCTTGTGCTTCTTTCCATTCTTTGTCAAGACGATCTTTATCTGAACGTGCGGCTACAGGCAACTCCGACCACTTTTTCTGATACTCTCCAATTACGTTTCGCGCTTCAGCTAATTCCTGAGGCAATGTTATCGCCTTGACTTCCTTTACTAAAGCTTCACGCGCATCAGAATTCGCTTTGTACGACGCATCCTGTTCAGAGAAATGTTTCGTTCTATTCGCGAAGAAAATATCAGCAGCGCCTCTGAAACGATCCCAGAGCTTGTCACCTAATTTTTTTGGAACAGGTCCTGTTTTTTTCCAATCGTCCTGAAGTTGGCGGTATTTGATTGGCGTGTTTTTCCAGTCTGTGCTTTCTCTTAAGGCTTCCGCTTTTTCGCACAGCGCAGTTTTATCTGCAATGTGTTGTTTATGTACTTCGCGTTGTTGACCATAGAAAATTTCGCGGTTCTTGAAGAACTTCAGTCGTGCGTCGCGGAAAAGCTTCCATGTCTTATCTTCATCTTCCTTAGGCACGTGACCGACTTTTCTCCACTCTTCAAACAATCCATCAATACCTTTTCCAGCTTCTTGCCATTCGCGGTGCGACTTGAATGTTTTATTGGATTCAGCTTCCATCTTAGCGCACAACTCAACTTTCACTTTGAGATTCTCGACTTGCTTCACTTTCGCATCTTCAAGCATCAAAAGTTTACGGGCATGAACCGCATCAGAAGCCAACTTGAATTTATCCCAAAGTTGGTCGTTCAACTCTTTCGAAGCTGGTCCGATTTCCTTCCAGTTCTCATGAAAGGCTTTTAGTTGATCAAGCGATTTTCTAACTGATGGTTCGTCTGCCAATGCCACAGCTTTCGCAATCAACTCCTCTTTCAGCTCATTATTTTTCTTGTGATCAAGATCACGCAGCTCACGCGAAATTTTCACAACATCGAAAAAACGATCCTTGTGATGCTGCCAGTTGTTGCGAAGTTCATTTGCGTTCGCTGAAGGTACAGAACCAATTTCTCTCCAACGCGTCTCAAGTATCTGCAGCTTCTCAAATGCTTTCTGCATACTGTCGCTACTCTCAGCCAGAGCTTTGAGTTCAGCAACCAATTCCTCTTTCTTTTGTAAATTCTTTCGGAGATCATTTTCTTTCTGCCTCTTTTGCTCCGCCCGTTTCTGATTGTACTTTTTCAGAACATCTTCGAATTTTTCAGCGAGGTGATCCACAGAAGGCATGAATACATCGTGCTCATCTTCTTTCGAAGTTTCCCACTCATTCCGCTTCCGCTCGAATTCTTCCTTGGTCATTTCGCGGAACTGATCCTTAATTTTTTGAATCGTTCCACGCGAATTCTCAATATCAGTTTGCGAGTAGATTTCCTCCATACGCGCGAATAATTCCTCGCGTGACAAACTAGTGAAATCTTCACCTGGTTGTAACTCGTCGTGTTGTTCGGTATCTTCTGTCGACAAAGTCAACTGATCCTTTTCCTCTTCCGGCTTTAGATTCTGATCCGGTGTCATCTCGTTCGTATTCATACTGTAATTAGACTGAAAAACCTTGTCATCGGACAAGGTTATTAACGGGGTTTCTCAAAAGTAATTAAAATCCATGTGAAGTTAACATACTGAATTTTTTTTCGCGTTTCATAGCGGGAGGTTCGCGAAAATACGTATGAATCAACAAGGGATTGCTAAATTTGAGTTTCACTGGAAATTGACAAAATCACATGACGAAACTGCAGAATTACGCTTTGGGCAAATGGATAGCTGGAGATGGAAATGGACAGGAATTGTTCAATGCTATCAACGGAGATGTTGTAGCAACAGCTTCGAGCAAAGGGCTTGACTTTGAAAAAATGTGCAATTACGCCCGCACTGTTGGCGGACCGAAATTACGACGGATGACGTTCCATGAACGGGGAAGAATGTTGCGTTCATTAGCACTTCATTTGCTCAGCAAAAAGGACCAGTTTTACAAAGTTTCGTGGGCAACCGGTGCAACGAAAACCGATAGCTGGGTTGATATTGAAGGAGGAATCGGAAATCTATTTGCATATGCTGGCTTGCGTCGTCAATTTCCTGACGAAACGTATTGTGTAGAAGGAGAAGTTATCCGATTGTCGAAAGAAAATACGTTTGTCGGTCATCACATTTGTGTTCCAAAAGAAGGAGTCGCGATTCATATCAACGCATTCAATTTTCCTGTTTGGGGAATGCTGGAAAAAGTAGCGGTGAATTGGCTCGCTGGTGTTCCGGCAATCGTTAAACCCGCAACAGTTACTTCATTTCTCACAGAAGCAGTAGTGAAGGAAATTGTTGCTTCCGGCATACTACCCGATGGCGCATTGCAACTCATATGTGGTTCTGCAAATGGAATTCTGGACCACGTAACCAATCAGGATATCATTACGTTCACCGGTTCGGCAAGTACGGGTAGAATGCTCAAAGCTCATCCTCGTCTTATTGAAGAATCTGTTCCATTCAACATGGAAGCCGATTCATTGAACTGTTGCATTCTTGGAAAAGATGTGACGCCTTCGATGCCTGAATTCGATATTTTCATCAAGGAAGTTGTTCGTGAAATCACCACGAAAGCCGGACAAAAATGTACTGCAGTTCGGAGAATTATCGTTCCGGAAAATATGATCGAAGATGTGCACATTGCGCTTGGTAAACGATTATCACAAACCATTATCGGAGATCCGAATGTTGAAGGCGTTCGAATGGGTGCACTTGCAGGAATGTCGCAGCGACTCGAAGTGATGGAGAAAGTAGAAATACTGTCTAAGTCTCAGAAAATGATCATTGGTGATTTTGAAAAATTCGAAGTAAAAGGCGCTGATAAAGTGAAAGGCGCTTTTATGCCGCCTGTAGTTTTTCTCAATGAAAATCCGTTCACGAATACAGATTGTCACAACATAGAGGCTTTTGGCCCGGTAAGCACCTTGATGCCTTACAAGGATACGGAAGATGCAATTCAGCTGGCTCGAATGGGCAAAGGGTCATTGGTTTCTTCCATCATTACAGCTGATGGAAAACTCGCGCGGGAATATGTACTTGGAGCGGCGAATATGCACGGAAGAATTCTCGTACTCAACAGTGAATGCTCGAAAGAAAGTACAGGTCATGGTTCTCCAATGCCTATGCTGGTTCATGGTGGACCAGGTCGCGCCGGTGGTGGTGAGGAAATGGGTGGGAAACGAGGCGTGTTTCACTACTTGCAGCGAACTGCAATTCAAGGATCGCCAACAATGTTGACAGCAGTCACAAATCAATATCAATACGGAGCGAAATATATTGACAAAGGAGTTCATCCTTTCCGTCAGCACTTCGAAGAGCTGGAAGTTGGAGAAACGGTGATCACAAAAACGCATACTGTGACAGAAGATGACATTCTGAATTTTGCAGAGTTGAGTGGTGACAAATTCTATGCACACATGGATCCGAATTCATTGGCTGGAACAATTTTCAAACGCACAGTAGCTCATGGATATTTCATTCTTTCACGCGCGGCAGGATTGTTTGTTGATCCGCCAAAAGGTCCCGTCTTGCTGAACTATGGAATTGACGAATGCCGATTCACCAAACCAATTTATCCTGGAATGAGTATTGGAGTTCGGTTTACATGCAAAGAAAAAATAGAGAACGACAAACCTCTCAAAGCAGCCGACGGTTCAGAAGTCAAATGTGGAATTGTGAAATGGGTTGTAGATGTTTACGATGCGAGTGAACAAGACGTGCGTGATAAATTGGGAGTTGAAGGAGCTACCGGTGATACTGTGGCAATTGCAACAATATTGACAATGGTCAAGTTAAAGAAACAGAGTTAATAGTACGCGGATCACGCGGAATTCGCGGAAGAAATTGAAAAAATAACAATTTGCAATGGAATTATTACATCAGGAATTAACCGGTGACATTTTAAACTGTTTTTATGCAGTTCATAAAAGCATGGGGATTGGATTTGCGGAAAAAGTATATGAAAATTCGTTGTTCGTCGAACTAGAAGAAACCGGACACAAATGCAAGAGACAGCAACCCATAAGTGTTTACTACAAAGGAAGATTAGTTGGTGAATATTTCGCGGATCTCGTTGTTGACGATCTGGTAATTATTGAATTGAAAGCTGCGGAGTGTATCGTTTCCGAACATGAGGCACAACTTATTAATTATTTAAAAGCAACCAAATATGAAGTAGGAATGTTACTTAATTTCGGGAAGGACGCAAAGTTCAAACGCAAAGTACTTTCCAATTCAAACAAACCGCATCTCGATTTTCCCAAATCCGCAATTGCGTCTACAAAGCACGATTTCCCTTCAAATGATGAATAGCAATATGATAATCCGCGCCGTCCGCGTACCATTAAATATCTTGCTCCTTGCAATAAAGACTTAACATCTTACGAAATTCAATGGCCTTTCAAACCACAATCACAACCGGATTTCTTAAAACCAAAGACTTCTCGATAGACGAAGAAAGTATCATATTCGATGACACTCAAATGATGTGTTCTGAAGTTACCGGGTTTGCATATGGATACACGGTAACTCGTGTAAGCGGAATTAAGGCCAATACTACGTACTCATTCCAGTTTCTGGATTCGTCAGGCGACAAAATTACCTTCAATTATGTAAATGCGTTGTTGGGCTCTCCAAACGATGAAGACGCTTATTCGCGAATCATAGAAGAAATCTGGAAATGTTTCGGAACTCGCCTGCTCCATGAAATGATCAGTACTATTTCGCGCGGAATTTCTGTTACAGTAGCAGGTGTTACATTTAGCAATTATGGAATTACAACAACTTACAAGCCATTCTTTGGAAGTAATCGAGACATCCTGACAAAATGGGACGAAGTAACGCACAAAATTGACAATGGAAACCTCATCATCGGATCGAAAGTTGACAAAGATGTTTGGGCTGCATTTGAATTTCAGTTCAACATCAATGCACATCTCATTTCAGAAATATTAAACAAAAATGCGAATGAAACCACTATCAGAGATATCATAACCGGCAAGAAAAAAATATAACTTGAATATGGACAATCAAACTGAACTTACTACACTACGCAACATGGTTGATGCAACGCGCCAGCTTGCACATTTTGCGTTGAAAAAACTCGAAGTCCGCCCGGACGAGACAGTCGGACGGGGAAAAGAAATTGATTTTCAAAAACGCTTTGAAGTTGAAGGACGAAAACTGAATAGTGTGTATTGGATTTTCGCACACATGGCATGGGCTGAAAATAATTTGATCCTTCGTTCAACTGGCGGACCGAATCCGGAATTACCATGGTTGAAATTTTTTGCTTTAGGAAAGCCAGCAGAAGATGGTGAAAATTGCGGCATTCCATTCGAAGAAATTTACGCTGGATTCAAGAAAGTTCATCAATTGAGCATGGATCATCTTGCCAATTTGGATCCTGCAAAACTCGATGCGGAAAATTTATTGAGTTGGGAAATTCTCGACGCGAAAACCATGCGCAATACCATCATGCATCATTGCAGACACGAGAGTAATCACATCGGACAGTTATTATGGCTGCTGAATTTGCACGGTGTGAAGACGATTTGACCAGTTCATCTCCCCTCGACTCCGCTCGGTTTGACAAATAGTCCTGATTCAAAAACTTGTCAGACTGAGCGGAGTCGAAGGCTGACTAATATTGCTCGTCTTTATTCGGAAAATCTCTGCTTTTCACATCCTCCACATAAGCTCCAACCGCCTTACTTATTTCATCATTAAGGTTTGCATAGCGGCGCAGAAAACGTGGACTAAATTCTTTCGTAAGTCCAACCATATCGTGGAATACGAGCACTTGTCCGTCTACTCCTCCACCCGCACCAATTCCAATAACGGGAATAGTTAATTGTTTAGCTACTTTCTCAGCTAACACAGCAGGGATCTTCTCCAGTACCAAGGCAAAAATTCCAGACTCTTGCAAAACAAGAGCATCTTGTATCAGTCGCTCTGCTTCTTCCTCTTCTTTTGCGCGTACAGTGTACGTTCCGAATTTATAAATCGATTGAGGTGTCAATCCAAGGTGCCCCATCACAGGAATTCCCGCCGTAAGAATTCTCTCAACAGATTCTTTTACTTCCGCTCCGCCTTCCATTTTCACAGCATGAGCACCCGATTCTTTCATGATTCGAATAGACGAGTTCAATGCTTCTTTGGAATTTCCCTGATACGATCCAAATGGTAAGTCAACAACAATAAGTGCACGATTAATTCCACGTACCACACTTGATGCATGATAAATCATTTGATCGAGTGTGATAGGCAATGTGGTTTCATGCCCGGCCATTACGTTTGACGCCGAATCTCCAACCAGAATCACATCAATTCCGGCTGCATCAATAATTGAAGCGCTCGTGAAGTCATAAGCAGTAAGCATCGCAATTTTTTCACCCTTACGCTTCATTTCCAGAAGTACGTTTGTGGTGACTTTACGAATTTCCTTTTTGTGAACTGACATAGTCGCTGCAATTAATGGAGTACAAAGTTAAGACTAATGCGTTGATTTCTGTTGTGCCGGTTTATTAATGAATTGTCAGAAATTTTACCAATTCTTACCTGTGCGGCGAGCTTGATTTCCTTAGTTCCATTCCATTGAACAGAAGTCTTCATTCATTAGCACATTAACGTATTACCACATTAGCAAATTTTCATTTCACCATCCCCACCGCGTTTCTTCCACTCCGATATACAATCCGTCTTCGCGCTCTTCAACCGGAAACACGTGAGCTCCACCACCGGAACTGTGGCTGCATCTCCCGGTTTGCATGTTGTATTGATAACGATGAAGCGGACAAACAATACTTAATCCATCTTCTGTTGGTATTCCTTGTGATAAAGAAAATCCATTGTGCGGACATTTATCCTGAATAGCGAAAACGCCAGCAGCAGTTCGCATGAAACACATTTTTTTTCCGACTACGTAACGTACTTCTGCCACGTCCTCGTGCAATTCGGAAGCAGGAAATGGCATTTTTATCCAGCGTATTTCCTTACGAAACATATCAGTGTCTAATAATCGAATGGTGAAAAAATACGCGCGTGCAGAAGTTGTGCATCAGCTCCGGCAGCAGGATCTGGCCGGACCAAGTGATCAATAACCATGGTCTTAAAGAAAGGCGTTGCCATTACGCGTTCGTTTTGATTTCCACGAATAAAAATCACTTCAACTGCGCTCGTATCTTGCGGACTATAAATTGCGTTGAGAGACTCCTCAATGTTCGCAGCATTCACATGTGTTCCATTTATACTAACGAGGCGATCACCAGCCTCAAGCCTCAATCGATTTCCAAGATCAGCTTGCCTTACAAAAAATGCATCTGCGATTTCGTCATAATACAAGCTCACCTGTCCGAACGTTAGAATAGAGTCCAATGATGTTGGAGAATATACCCATCCAATTTTTCCGAAAGATTCAATTAACGGCAATTCTTTTTCTCCAAAAACATAATTGTTGGCGAATGTGTAAATTTCAGTTGAAATTGTTCTGGCAATATACCTGCCAAGAGAATCAGCTCTGAAACCTATAGAGTCGTTTAATTCTAATGCAATTTCCCGCAATCCTTTGGCACCTCCCGACCACAGTGTAACTTCTACATCAAGCAACATGATTGTAAGCATTGCTTTCGATCTGTATTCTTCAGCAACAAGCGGATCTTTCATACTTTTTCCGATTTGCTTGAAATCATGGAGTGATTTATGGCGAACTTCCTGATACAATCGTATTCTTGCACTAATAGCAGCCATGAATTCTTCTTCACTTGAAACGGAATCTCGTAAATCAGCGAGCCACGTGAAATACGATTTCATTCCTTCAGCGACCCACCAACAAGGAGTAACTTGAGGAACCAGCAGATCACCTGTACATTGTTTAGATTGGTCAAGCAATGACATCACTTTTAAAATATCTCCTGAAGTTTCGCGCCTCACCAAACTAATGAGCTGATCTTCATCTTTCGATTCCAGAAAATAGTAAACCGCTGAATTACGATGAGCAACACCACCGAACACTCCTTTCGTGCCCACCTTAAAATTTTCGGGGCTAGCGAAATAGAAAAACATCTTGTAATGTCGAGGCGGTACATCACCTAGAAATCGTGTCAAAGCAGAAACTTGTGCACCTATGTATTTGCGAATTTGTCGTGCAGTAACATTACCGGTCTCTGAAAAAACCGCGATGTCAAGATAAATGTTGCGAGACTCAAAACCAATCGTATCCGGCTTTCCATAATAAATCGGAAACTCAATAATGTCGGTATAAGAATTCGCAAAGAATTCGTCGCGATTGAATTCCGATTCAACACGTGGCATTCCAGTGAATGCGGCAACATCAGCGGAATGTGAAACTGTAACGCGATAAGGTATCCACGAATAGCCATCAAAATAACCAAACATGAAAGCGGTGTTCAACAAAAAACCTTTCTCGGAATCAAATGATGTTCCATTTGCGTTTGGAACATGATTATAATTGTCAATATGATAGGACTTCCCTTCTGATTCATCCCAGGAATCATCAATCCAATATTCAAGTTTACGAAGGACGCGCCCTTTCCCAAGTTTCAATAGTATTACATTTCCACCTTGTTTCTTTACAGCTTTCAGGGGAGTGCCCCGATCATCAAGCGCATAGAATTGATGAACGAACTGCCCAACATCCACTTTATCTCCAATACTGGGAAGATATGCAGGGAGCACATATCTAATTCGTCTAGACTTGATCGGAGGAGGCGTAATGCTCACTCTCACTCTGTCTTTTTCCTTCGTAACAGAAACAAGATCAATTGAAACGCGGCATTCGTAACCGGCAACAGCTTGTTGACCACTGAGCGTACGCAGCGAAAAAAAGAAACAAAGGAAGCTGACAAAAATGAAATCGGGTCTCATTAGGGGGCTGCCAAAAGTAAATAAAAAGAAGTGGTAATTCTTTAATTTTCGATGGTCGGAATCCTTTCAGATTGTTCAGTTATTAACGATGAACTAACAACTTGCAACAGGTTTCATTATGCGATTGGAAATTCTACTCCCATGACCAGAATATCATCAATCTGTTCGCATTCGCCCTTCCAGGAATAATGTTCCGCTTCGAGGAGATTACCATGCTCTTTGATTGGGCTCGTTTGAATTTTTTGAAGAAAATTTACAAATTGATTTCTCTTGTATTTCTTACCCAATGGGCCGCCGAACTGATCTGAATAGCCATCAGAGAAAATATAAATCCTGTCACCTTTCTGCAACTGAATCGACTGTTTCACATAGAGCCGCAATTCTTCGTCTTCAAAATTTCCTACTGGGAATTTGTCGGCTTTCAATTCAATTATTTCGCCATTTCGAATAACCCACGCCGGATTAAACGCGCCTGCGAAATGAAGTTCTCCGGATTTCCTATTTAGGCAACACAGAGCAATATCCATTCCATCACGTACTTTCGATTCATCCACACGTTGACGTAAAGTCACTGACAAACGAGCATTAACATCGTTCAATATTTCATTTGGTTCTCGCAGTCCATGTTCATTCACCGCTTGACTTAGCAAATTGCTGCAAACGATACTTACAAAGGCGCCTGGAACACCATGTCCAGTACAATCTACCGCAGCGAACAACAACAAGTCGCCTTTTTTCTCCATCCAATAAAAATCACCACTAACAATGTCTTTCGGTTTGTAAAAAACAAATCCAGATTGACCGATACTTGTCGCGAACTCCATTTCAGGTAATATAGCTTCCTGAATTCTTCGTGCGTATCGAATACTGTCGGTGATATCCTTATTCTTAGATTCGATCACTTCATTGGCAACATTCAACGCATCATTCTTTTTCTCAATTTCAATTTTCTGCTGATTCAAGGCTACGTTCACCTTTTTCCTAAGTATGGATTGGCGCCAGATAAAAACTATAATTATCAGCAGTAAAAATCCACCAATAATAGAAGAAAGCACGACAATTTTCTTTTGCTTTTCCTGTGCGCGAGTCTCGCCCTCCGCTTTTTCAACACCAAATCGCGCCTGCATTTCGGCAATACTCTCTGACATCTCAGATGTAAAAATCGAATCCTTGACGGCAGTGTATTGTTTGTAGTAATAGAGCGCTTTATCGATATCGTTTTTCCGGGCGTACGATTCGTGCAACATTTCATAAATGGGCATCTGCAAATCGAGCGATTTCAGATCAGTGGCAATATCAAGCGCGCGCAAATAGTATTCAATTGCTTTGTCATTATTGTTCTGAATCAGCATGACGCCCGCGATATTATGCAGAGACGAAATCTGTCCGCGCCTGTCGCCTATTTGTTTCCTAAGTTCCAGAGCAGCGAGATAATAATGCAATGCGGTATCCGCATATAAGTGCCAGAAATCAATGTAAGCGCTGTCCTGAGCTTTATTCAAATACACACCTCCAATGTTGTTAAGAACCTTGCCTAAATTGTAAGTATCTCCGCTTCTTTCTCTTATTTCTTTTACTTTCAAATAGCAAACCAAAGCTGCATCGTATTCCAACTTTGCCGCATGTATGAGTCCCAGATTAATCATACAGGCTGCTTCCAGATTCTCATCTTGAATTTCCTGACTCATCAACAAGGCCTTTTCATAGTCCGCCACTGCCTTATCAGAGTTTCTCATGTGGCGGTAAACGTTACCGGATACAATCAACGCTCTGGTCATTCCGCGCTTATCATTGGACTTCTCGAAAAGGGTGTAGGCTTCCAGACTTACTGTGAGTGCTTCACCATACGCCCCGGCGTCATTATAGGCATTCCCTTCACTGATGAGCAAATGTCCAACTTCAGCGTCAGTGCTTCCTGCGCTACGCATCAATTCGATTGACTGATTGAAACATGGAATCGCCTCATCCATATTTCCAACTCTAACATACGCAGTGCCCATTGCATGAAGAGCCTTTGCTTCTTTTTTTGCATCTCCAACCTGCCCTGCAATTGAGCGAGCCTCTGCAGCAGGTTCAAGAGCATTTCTGGGCGCAAAAGATAAATATGCTTCGCTGGTGAGTAACAAAAACTGAATGCGAGAAGTATCAGAGTGTTGGGCAAGAATTGGCTTCAGGCTATCAACTCTTGATTGCTGCGCTGCTACGTGAATGAAACCGCAAAGGCTAAAACATGCGAGAAAAAGTATCGCCTTTGAACTCATAAATTGAGGTTAATCATCGAAATATACAAAAACAGGCGGGTATACCCGCCTGCTAAATACTAAATTGACTCGTTATTCGACCAGCTATACCAGATTAACTGCAAGTTCCCCTTTGGTGGAGTTGATTAACGTATAACGAACGTCGTCACCCACGTCAATCCGCTGCTCAATAGCATGCGGTTGATAGAAATTGATCGCCTTTTTACTACCTCTTTCTTCAATTACCCCATTCCCTTTGCCATCATGACTAAGGATTGTGCCTTGACAGATTCTCTCCACATTAGCAGCAACAGCGGGTGTTCCGTTTTTGAAATCAATAGCATCATAAACAACACTGTCACCAACATTAAGGCTAAGCGCTTTGTGATGTGGTTGTGTGAATGCGTAATCTACTCCGGATTTCGGATCGTTGATGATTCCTCCC
>CAZBYM010000018.1:0-4192 GCA_964495745.1 uncultured Chryseobacterium sp.
ACAATCTCCGCTTCCTGCCGATGCTCCACTTTGGGTGTTGGTGCTTCTCGCGCTCTTCATCCCGCCGCTTGCCGTATTCCTGAAACAGGGAATTACACAATGGTTCTGGATTGATTTGATCCTTACACTTTTTGGCTTCGGATTTCGCTGGTCACCATACATTGGGGGGTTCTTTCTCGCCGCAGTGATCATTGCATTACTTGTCTTGTTCGACTTTCTATAATATTTCGGTTAATAGTAAAAAGAGCCGAACCAACGTTCGACTCTTTTTACTTTATCCCTTTTCGTTCCCGCCACATCTGATTGAATGATTTTGGCGCAACTGCAGGAAGTTCTCTTCTGTCGCCCCACGACTTTCTAAAAAACTGTCGCAGCATGAAGTTCTTAAGCTTTGCTCCGCCTTTGTCCATATTGTTGCGCTTCATCATTGCGCCTTTCCAGAAAAACCACATCACATTTTCTGTTTTACTGGCAGGCGATTGGATGACGCTGTCGCGGCGATTGTATTGCAGTAGTTTGTGAATGTCAATATTCACCGGACACACTTCGGTACATTTCGCGCAACCGGTGGATGCAAAGCTCAAGTGACGATAGCTTCCATCGGGAACCAAATGTTGCATAAGCACCGCTCCAATTGGTCCGCTATAAACGGAATTGTAAGTGTGGCCGCCAACACCTTCGTAAACCGGGCACGCGTTAAGACACGCGCCACATCGAATGCACGCGAGCGCGCGACGTTGTTCTGTTTGCGCCAAAACATTTGTTCTTCCGTTGTCTACAAGAACAAGAATCATTTCTTCCGGACCGTCAGTTTCTCCGTTGGTGCGCGGACCGGAAACAAGGCTGTTGTAAGTGGTGATCTGCTGCCCGGTTCCGTATGTAGCGAGGAGTGGCCAGAAAATATCAAGGTCTGTAATCGAAGGAATTATTTTTTCAATTCCAACTACTACAATATGAATTTGCGGCGCGGCAACCGACATCCACGCGTTGCCCTCGTTCTCTGTAATTGCCACGGATCCTGTATCGGCCACAAGAAAATTTGCGCCCGTAATTCCCGCTCGGGCTTTTTTGAATTGTCCACGCATATGTAAGCGAGTCCACGCCATCACCTGTTCAGGAGACATTCCCTCTGGCGTACCAAATTTTTTCGTGTACAGACGCGCAACATCTTCCTTTGATTTATGCATCGCGGGAGTGACAATATGATAAGGCGGCTCGTTGTCCGTTTGCTGAATAAATTCTCCAAGATCTGTTTCCACACAATTAATTCCAGCCACAGCTAAATGCTCATTCAGTTTGATTTCCTCCGTGATCATCGATTTCGACTTCACGATTTCTGAAATGTTTTTCGCTTTTAACAAGGCCAAAATTTCCCGGTTTGCTTCAGCGGCATCAACGGCCCAAATAATTTTCCCTCCTCGCTTTGTGAAGTTGGACTCAAACTCAATTAAATATTTGTCAAGATTCTCCAGCACGCGATTGCGCAATCCGGCAGCTCGGGAGCGGGCCAGATCAAGTTTCGCATATTGCTGTTTCCCATTTACAACCGCGTCGTTGTATTTGCTGATATTGAATTGCACCGTTGCCCGGTGCTCCCGATCGAACACCTTTTTTTCTGCATCCTCATTAAACTTTGTCAGCAGATCGGCCATTCTATTTTTTCTTATTCAGTTTTAGTCTTTTGTCTCTGTTGGCAAGTTCCCAGGCAATATGAAAAACAAGGCGGGTTCTTTTCTCCATTAGACTGAAATTGATTTTCGACACTTCGTCTGTTTCTTTGTGATAGTCCGCGTGCACTCCATTAAAAAAGAATGCAACAGGAATTCCCTTCTTCGCAAAGTTGTAATGATCTGAGCGATAATAAAACATGTTGGGATCGTTCTTATCGTCAAACCGGTAATCCAATTTCAACTTTGAATATTTTTTGTTCGCCGCCTCGGTAATTTTTTTGAGCTCCTTGCTGATCATCGCCGAGCCAATCACATAAACAAAATTACTATCGTTACTATGCGCTTCGTCAACACGGCCAATCATGTCAATGTTCAAATCACAAACCGTCTTGTCGAGTGGATAAACAGGATGGTTCGTGTACCAGGCAGAACCCAGAAGTCCTTTTTCCTCTCCGGAAACCGCCATGAACAACATGCTGCGACGCGGTCCGCTTCCATCTTTCTTCGCTTTCATAAACGCTTCTGCCATTTCCATTACGGCGACAGTTCCCGATCCATCATCATCGGCTCCGTTGTAAACTACACCGTCATGTTTTCCTAGATGATCATAGTGTGCGGTAACAACTATAAGTTCTTCTTTGAGGTCTGAACCCTCAACATAGCCAAGGACGTTCTCTGTTTTGAGGCGATCTTCTTGTCGGTTAATTTTAATTGAACATTCGGTTTTCGCTTTTAGGTTCGAAGATTTCCCCGTTGCATTTATTTCTGATCTGAGTTCTTCAATAGTTTTCTTCGCGCCGCCCATGGAAAGAATCGTATTGGCGGCAGAAGCGTTAAGAAATATTACCGGAGTTTGCTTTTCTGCATCAACTTGCGGTTCATCGAGAAGAAGAGAATATCCTTCGATGCTGTGTTGCGCACTTTCTTTGCTTTTCGCATAATCAGCAGGAACAATGATGAGCGCCTTGACGTTCCGGGCTTTCGCAGCATTGAGTTTCGCGCGACGCTGCTTGGTCCACATGCCAGACTGAGTTGTTCCGGTTATCCTATAGTTGGCGTTGTTGATCGGCTCGCCTTCTAATATGATAAGAACCTTGTCCTTGTATATAGAGTCGTGTTGATTGTAATCTGTGTATTTCGGATCGTCAATACCATAACCAGCAAACAACATTTCGTTCGCCGATATTTCAACTGATGGCGTCGCTGAGGTATAGTAATAATCTTTTTTGGCCTCAAAGGTTGCGCTCGGATCAATGGACGGCCCAACGGAAAACGTAGAAGTGCCTCCTGAAATCTTGATTAGATTGACATATTGAAACCATGTTCCATCTGATTGCGCGGCAGCTCCAATTGATTTGTAAAAATTGGAAATATAGTCCGCCGCCATTTTTTGTCCGCGCTCTCCTGTTTCGCGACCTTCATATTCGTCAGAAGCAAGAATTGAAAGATGGGTGCGCAGGTCGCCGCTTGTAATGCTTTGTGCATATTTTTCCTGGGGCGATTGCTCTTGTTTAAGCGCAACCGAAAGAACAAGAATAGCGGGAATTGCAAAAAAGAGAAGGTGTGATTTTTTCATAGCGAGTAACAAATATACTCGCATCGGAGCCTAGTGTAGGTAATTGTGACTGCCGGACTTATACACAAAGGGAGTGTGAATAGTCTTGTTGAGCGGCAATGGCCGAGCAATTTAGCACGAGATCTTGTCAACACGGTTGGCGTGGCGGCCTCCCTCGAAAGAAGTTGCAAAGAAAACGTTTGCGCACATTTTAGCTTCTTCCTCCGTAATGAACCTTGCGGGAAGCGACAGAATATTAGCATTGTTGTGCTGGCGAGCGAGCTGAGCGATCTCCGGCTTCCAACATATCGCTGCGCGAATTCCAGCGTGCTTATTCGCGGCCATGCTAATGCCATTCGCCGATCCGCAAATAAGAACCCCAAATTCAGATTCGCCTGTTTCAATGTCTTTAGCAACGGGATGTGCAAAATCCGGATAATCAACACTGGCTTCGCTGAATGCGCCTCTATCGATAACCGAATGGCCTTGTTCTTCAAGATGCTTCTTAATCGCTTCCTTAAGTTGAAAGCCTGCATGGTCGGCGCCTATTGAAATATTAAATCCCATTTTGTCCTTTGATTTGCATCAAAGTTACTACTCCAAAAAGATTCTTACTAAAACTTCGCCAACAATCATAAAAACGGTGATAAAATTTAGGTCTGGACTTGAGTAACTTACCAGTAACTTTATGCACAGTCCGATGGTGCATAAATTAATATTCGGTGGATAACATTACTGTAGATTTATTTGGAAAACGCGAAACCATTATTGCATGACAAATACTTTCACATTACCTAAAATTTTATGAAGAAGTAAGCAGGAACTAATACAGCCCAAATGGAGTCTTTTTGTTCATATGAGTTACTGACAAAAGCGCTTGCTAATTGATATTAACACATTGTTCAATAAGTATACTCATATATGCTAATCAACCTATTATGAAAAAATACTCTGTTCACATCTTGTT
>CAZBYM010000018.1:4202-19747 GCA_964495745.1 uncultured Chryseobacterium sp.
ATTGCTTCATTGTTGCTTGCAGTGAACCTCAGCCTTTTTTTCTTTATGTTCCTTATCAATTTATCAAATTCATAAATTTCCTTGACCCGCTTTTAGAAAAAATAAAGATGCGATAACCATAGAAATGATCTTTGATTACATTATTGATTATAAGCCAGATAAACAAATTATTCCTGTTTGATTTATTCACCATACTAACAAGCTAGTAGTAGTAGTAGATTTTTTAAATATTAAATTATATGATTAATAAAGAGATGTTAAGTCAAGGATACCTTGACATCAAAGTTGATCCATCGTTAGATATATTTGCAGAGATAAAAAAACTCAAGCGCGAAAAGAATGCGATTTTACTTGCACATTATTACCAGAACGGAGATATTCAGGATGTAGCAGATTATATTGGTGATAGCTTGGGTTTGGCTCAAAAAGCTGCAGCTACAGATGCAACTTTGATAGTTTTTGCAGGAGTACATTTCATGGCAGAAACTGCTAAAATTCTAAACCCAAATAAAAAAGTAGTTCTTCCTGATTTGAATGCAGGTTGCTCATTGGCCGATTCCTGCCCAGCCGAACAGTTTTCGGAATTCAAAAAGCAGCATCCAGATCATCTCGTAATTTCTTACATCAATTGTACCGCAGAAATTAAAGCATTGAGTGATATAATCTGTACATCAAGCAATGCTGAAAAAATTGTAAGAAGTCTTCCAAAAGAGCAGAAAATAATTTTTGCTCCCGACAAGAATCTTGGAAAGTACATCAGCATTCAAACGGGTAGAGAAATGTTATTGTGGAATGGATCCTGTATGGTTCACGAAATTTTTTCGCTCGAACGTATTGTGAAACTCAAAGCTCGTCATCCTAAGGCAAAATTTATTGCTCATCCCGAATGCGAAACAGCAGTTCTTGATCTGGCAGATTTCATTGGATCAACAACAGCTTTGTTAAATTATTCAAAGAATGATGATGCAGCAGAATTCATTGTTGGAACAGAGACAGGAATTCTGCATCAGATGCAAAAGGAATCGCCCAACAAGACGTTTATCCCTGCTCCTCCCAATAATCAATGTGCTTGTAATGACTGTCCGCATATGAAACTTAATACGCTTGAAAAATTGTATATTTGTTTGAAGCACGAGCAGCCCGAAATTATCCTCCCGGAACCGTTGCGTGCGAGAGCAGAAAAGCCAATTAGAAAAATGCTGGAGCTTTCTGCGAGTTTTGGAATGTAATGGCTGAACGAATGAAGTTGTATTGCCGGAATTTTTTCAGAGTAATTTTTGTTTCAGGAATCATTTTTCTGAATTGCAATTTGTTGGCTCAACCTGGAACCAATGATCCAAACGGGTACAATAAATTTTTCTATGAGAATGGAAAAATCTCCAGCGAAGGACCGATGCGCGAGGGGAAACCGGACGGATATTGGAAAACATATCACCAGAATGGAAAATTAAAATCAGAGGGAAACCGCGTTGAATTTCTTCTTGATTCGACATGGAAGTTTTACAACGAACAAGGAAAACTTTCTTTGGAATACACATACAAATCAGGAAAGAAGACGGGCCCCGTACGTACATATAACGCAGAAGGGCAATTGCTCACCGAAGAAACTTATGTTAGCAATACTAAGCACGGACTGACGGTTGAATATTTTCCGGGAGGCAAAACGCAAAAGACAATTCCGTTCGTAGAAGGAAGGGAAGAGGGCGTTGGTTACGAGTACGACAGCTTAGGAGCGATTATCACCATAACACTTTACAAAGCAGGATTTGTTCAAAGCACAGACCGAATTAACAGAAGAGACGCGAACGGATTGAAGCAAGGCTTACACAAGGAGTTCTGGCCTAACGGTAGGACCAAATCGGAGGGGCGTTATCTGAATGATAAGAAGCACGGCTATTTTAAGGAGTACAACGAAGTTGGAAATCTGATTGTTGCAACCAAGTGGGAAAATGGAGTGCTTGTAGAAAACCCTCCTGAGCTTGCTAAGATTGAAACAGTAACGACATACTATCCGAACGGAAGAATTAAAGAAGTTGGAAATTATAAAGATGGATATCCGGAAGGCGTATTTCGACAATACGGAGAAGATGGAAAAATTGTTGGATCAGAAGTTTATAAAGACGGAGTTCTTATTGGACAGGGAATTTTTGATGAGAAAGGGCGAGAGCAAGGACATTGGAAAGAATTTCATGAAACCGGGGAGCTTAAGGCCGAAGGAGACTATCTCAATGGAGTAAAAGTTGGCGACTGGACATTTTATTATCCCGAAGGAAAAATTGATCAGAAAGGAAAGTACGATCAACGCGGCCGCCCAATAGGAACCTGGAAATGGTATTATGAGAATGGACAGCTCTTGCGCGAAGAAGTGTACACCGACGGTTTGAGAAACGGAACTCTGATTGAATACGATGAAGCTGGGAATATTATTACGCAGGGAGAATATGTTGACGGACAAAAAGAGGGCTTCTGGTTTTTTCAGATCAACGATTATCGGGAAGAAGGAAGTTATGCCGCCGGAGAACGGAATGGTGATTGGAAACACACATACACTACGACAGGCAAGCAGCGTTTTGAGGGAAGCTTTATTAATGGCCAGCCAGACGGCGATCACGTTTACTGGTATGATGATGGAAAAATCTGGCAGAAAGGAAAATATATCTACGGCCGCAAAGAAGGAGAGTGGAGATATTTTCAGGAAGACGGAATGTTGCTGCTGACAATCACGTATAAAGATGGGGCAGAAATAAAGTTTGACGGAGTAAAAATCAAACTTGAAGATCTGGATCCAAAGTGAGCAAGCAGCGAACACATAGTGGCGCGCGCGACCTCGCCGGGCTGACCAAGGAAGAATTGATTGCAGAGATCGAAAGATTGCAGGTTCAACTCAACACATTCGAATACAAGGACACTTCGTATCGCCCGACTGTAAATCTGGATCTTGCCTCTGGAGTAGCAGAGGAAGCGCCGGAATTAATTCAGGAGGTGCTGAACCAAATTGACGAAGTTGTTTATTATACACGGGTTAATGAAGACGGTACGCGCACATTGCGTTTTCTTAGTAGAAGAACAGATGAAATTCTTGGAATCAACTATGAAAAATATCTGGAAAATCCGGCAGGACTAATCGACCGGGTTCACCCAGACGATCTGAAGGGCGTTTATGCAACAGCCAAAGCATTGCGTGACAAGAAGGCTCCGCAGGTTTTTGTGTATCGGTACATGCACCCGGTAAAAAATATTTATGTCTGGCTCGAAGAAAAGGTTTATCCTCAATTTGATAAGAATGGGCGATACGCAGCCAACCTCGGCATTTACAGAGACGCAACAGAGAGGATTGAACAAGAGTTGGCATTTCGTGAATCACAAAGTTCACTAGAGCGGGTAATAAATTCCATTGACGAAGTAGTTTATCATATTGATCTTACCCGTCCCGAATCAGAACGAATTCGATTTGTCGGCCATAACGTTGAAAAAGTATTTGGCATTCCACGTGAAGAATTCTTCACAGGAAAAAAAGCCTTTGTGAATAATTGTCACCCGGAAGATATTGCGACGATCAAGGAAAAAGCAGAAGAAATAAAAAGAACACAGCAGCCCGGAACTTTTATTTATCGTTACTACAAACAATCAATCGATAAATTCATTTGGGTGGAAGAAAGGGTTATTCCCGACTTCGACAAAGACGGAAATCAAATCGAAATATTTGGAGTTGCACGCGACGTTACAGAGCAGATTCAGAATAGAGAAGAGCTATTGAATAGCGAAGAGCGATTCAGACTTCTTGCCCAGAATGCCAACGACATTGTATACAAACTCACGTTCTATCCAGAACCGAAATTCGAATTTATCAGTCAGTCTGTTGAAAAAATAACAGGATATGCGCCGGAAGAATACTATGCTAATGCCGGATTGAATTTCTCATCTGTTCATCCCGACGACAAAGAAAAAATGGCGGCGGCAACAGAATTAATGATGGCAAATTCACCAAAAATTTTTGCAATCGACGCGCCCCCGTTGATATTTCGCTCCATCAGGAAAGATGGCGCGGAAGTGTGGACGGAAACAAGCAACCGCCCGGTTCTGGATGTGGACGGAAAAGTTATTGGAGTTGAGGGCATTTCACGCGACATCACGCAGCGCAAAAATGCCGAAATAGCATTGCTGGATAGCAGAGAAAGTTATCGCTCATTGGTAGAACAGCATCCGGAAGGAATTGTAATCGCAGAATCTACCGGCAAAATTGTATTCATCAATCCTTCCGTATTGAGGATTACTAAAATTAAGTCTGAAGGCGAAGTTCTCGGCCAGAACTTTATGAAACTTCTTACTCCCGAACAGCACTTGCGAACTACAGAGCGAATTCTGCAGGTAGAGCGCGGCGAAGTTGTTCCATTCGAAGTAATTCAATTCGTGAATCTGCAAGTGGAAATTATCGAGATGGAATCACGCATTGCGAAATATCAATATCATGGCCAAGCGGCACTGTTGATTTTTCTTCGTGACATCACAGCAGAACGACTTCTGGAAACAGAAACCCTGCGTCGTCAAATTGTTGAAGAATCCAACAAGCGCCTTCAAAAGGTAATTCAGGATCGAATCAAGATCGACAGAGAATTAAGTGCAGCACAAAAAAATCTTCGCCTTCTTATTGACAGTTCGCTTGACATGATTTGCGCGTCAGATCCGGACGGCTATGTGACCGAGTTTAATAATGCAGCACAACAAACGTTTGGTTACACGTATGATGAAGTCATCGGAAAACACGTAACGATGTTGTATGAGCACCCTGAAGAACGAATGGGTGTGATGCGACTGCTTACAGAGCAGGGCGGATTTTTCTCAGGCGAAGTTGTCAATAAAAGAAAAGACGGTCAATTATTTACGGCCTTTCTGTCAGCCAGCACCTTGAAGGATGAAAGCGGCAACATTGTGGGCTCGATGGGTGTATCGCGCGACATTTCTACAATAAAAAATGCCGAAACGGAATTACGACTTAGTGAAGAAAAATACCGCGCAATTTATAGTCAGGCATTCATCGGAATAGCCCTGGTTGATAAAGACACGGGCGGATTTCTCGAAGTGAATCAACGGCTTTGCGATATTCTTGGATACTCAATTGAGGATTTGCAAAAAATGTCTGTGAGCGAACTCAGGCTAAAGGGAGACCTTTCTCGTCTTCCTTCCGGCAAAGATTTTATTCAACGTGGCTTCGAAAGAGTTTTTGATGAGCAACGATACAGAAACAAAGAGGGCGCAGAAGTAATTCTCAACATTACCATTTCGTTGATTAAAGACGAAGAAGGAATGCCGCTTCACTTCGTTTATGTGTATGAAGACATTACTCCAAAGCGAAGAGCAGAAGAGCAAATCCGTCTGCAGGCCGCGAAGATGAGTGCGATATTCGAAAGCAGCACACACATGATCTGGACGCTTGATCGCGAGTATAAACTTGTTTCGTTTAACAACAATCAGGTGCGTTGGTTGCGCGACAATTATGATTTGCGACCGTATGTTGGGATGCCGCTTTTGGCAGGGAATATGGTTTCTTCTGAAGAATACAATTCATTCTGGAAAGGGAAAATTGATCTTTGTTTCGCCGGAGAAACATTAAAATTTGAGACCCTCTTCGTGAATAAAAAAGGTTTCGAACACTGGAGAGAAGTTTTTCTTAACCCGATCAAAGACGAGAAAGACGTTGTGATTGAAGTCTCGTGTATCGCACATGATATCACAGATCAAAAAGAGGCAGAGGAAAATCTTCGCCAATCGTTGAAGGAAAAGGAAGTGTTGCTGAAAGAAGTTCACCACCGGGTGAAAAACAACTTGCAGGTAATTTCAAGTATTCTCAATCTGCAGTCATCATACGTCAAAGACAAGAAAAGTCTCGACCTGCTTCTCGAAAGTCAGAATCGTATCAAGTCAATGGCCTTTGTTCACGAAAGCCTTTATCAAACAAAGGACTTTTCGAATATCAAGTTCTCAACCTATGTAGAGAATATCTGCAGTAATCTGGTGCACTCGTATTCCAACCCGGACAATCCGCCTACTTTGGAGATGAACCTCGACAGCATTCAACTCAACCTTGATATTGCCATTCCATGCGGATTAATAATCAACGAACTTATATCTAACGCGCTGAAATATGCTTTCAAGGGTATAGAAAAAGGAAAACTTGTAGTGACAGTGAAACTTGTAGGCGATTGTATCCGAATTGAGATTTCCGATAACGGTAACGGATTGCCTCCTGATATCGATTTCAGGAATACAGATTCGCTCGGTTTACAGCTGGTTGTAACGCTTGTTGAGCAAATCAATGGCAAAATTGAGCTGGAAACCAAAAAAGGCACTAAATTCACCATCGAATTCGTACCCCCAAGGATTAATCATTAAGCGAAATGTCTAAAACCAATATCCTGATTGTTGAGGATGAAAGCATCGTAGCGAAGGACATCCAGATGAGCCTGCGTAAACTAGGTTACAACGTAGTGGCTATCTGTTCCAACGGCGAAGATGCGATCCGCGCAGCAGAAGAACATTCCCCCGACCTGGTTCTGATGGATATCATGCTCAAAGGAGAAATGAGCGGAATTGAAGCTGCCGAACAAATTCGCGCGCGCTTTAACGTTCCAATCATTTACCTCACAGCATATGCCGATGAGAGCACGTTGAGCAAGGCAAAAATAACTGAACCTTACGGGTACATTATTAAGCCTTTCAAAGAAATTGATTTGCGCACATCCATCGAAATGGCGCAATACAAACATCAGAAAGAAACAGACGTCCGAAAGGAGCGCGATTTCTTGTACTCCATTGTCGAGAACAAAGACTTCAAAGACATCATCTTCGTGAAATCAAATTCGCGATTGGTGAAAGTCCGCACGAAGGATATTTATTTCATCGAAGCACTTAAAGATTACGTAGTGATCAACACGCTCAATGCGCGTTACACGATTCACTCTACGATGAAAGATATTGAACGCAAACTTTCTCCGAATGAGTTTGTTCGCGTTCACCGCTCATTCATTGTGCGCATCGACAAAATAGTTGCAATCGAATCGCCGAACTTGATTCTTGAAGACGAGAAAAAGCCAATTCCTATTGGCGGATCTTATAAGGATGAGTTGACGAAAAAGATCAATCAGGTATAAAAGAAATCCCGCCTCACTTCTGAGCGGGATTTTTTGTTCTAATGTCCGTCTGGCTCACCACTTACTTCGCTTTCCGCCCTTGGCGCCACGATTCTTGATCGGATTATTGCCGCGCTTTTCTCCGTGCTTCCGCTTTCCCTTGTCGTTTTTCTTCTCGCCGGCTCCTGATGCTTCTGTTGGATTCCAGAGCTGCGGTTTTGTTGGATGAAATTTTCCGCCCTCTTCTTTTTCTTCGCGTGGAGAATATTTTCGTTCTTCAACTCCGACTAATTCAAAGTCGATTTGCTTTTTCAAGAGATCCGCACTCTTCACTTTCACACTGATCACATCGCCGAGCATAAATGTGCGCCCGGTTTTCAGTCCGCGCAAGCGATAACTTTCCTGCTCGAAAATATAACGGTCGTCTTTCAAATTGCGAACGTGAACCATTCCTTCGCATTTGTTTCCTTCCAGTTCTGCGAAAAATCCAAATTCCGTGACACCAGAAACGAGTGCGTTAAAAACCAGTCCAACTTTATCCTGAAGAAATTGCACTTGTTTGTATTTGATTGAAGCGCGTTCAGCTTCTGCGGCAAGTTTTTCGCGCTCCGAACAGTGTTTGCATTCCAATTCAAGAGCTTCAAGATCGGGCGGATTCTCATTTGATTTTCCGGAATCTTTATCGAGATACAGCTGAAGCAACCGGTGTGCAAGTACATCTGGATAACGACGAATTGGAGAAGTGAAGTGCGAGTAAAATTGGAAACCCAATCCGTAGTGTCCAATGTTTTGAGTTGAATAAACAGCTTTCGACATTGTGCGTATCGCCAGTGTTTCAATCATATTTGCTTCGGGCTTGCCCTGCACATCTTTCAAAAGTTTATTCAACGATTGCGCAATGTTCGAATCGCTTCCCGTGTTCAATGTATAACCAAACGTGTGCACGAAATTTGAAAACTCAGAAACTTTATCCGGATTTGGTCCGGCGTGAATGCGGTATACAAATGGTCTGCGATTGTCCGTTTTTTTCTTCGGCTCTTCTCCGGCTTTTCTGCGAAGCGTTACATATTCTGCCACACGACGATTCGCCAGCAACATAAAATCCTCAATCAACTGATTAGAATCTTTCATCACCTTGAAGTAAACACCAGTTGGATTTCCGGCTTCATCAAGATGAAATTTAACTTCTTCTCGATCAAAAGTGATGGAGCCTTTTTTCATCCGATCGGCACGAAGATTCTTAGCGATTGTATTCATCACCATAATTTCTTCGCGATAATCTCCTACGGCGCCTTCAATAATCACCTGAACTTCTTCATAGGTAAATCGACGATCAGAATTGATCACTGTTCTGCCAAACCATTCCTTGTGAACTTTTCCTTCCTCATCCAAATCGAAAACGGCGGAGAAAGTTAATTTCTCTTCTTTCGGACGAAGCGAGCAAACAAAATTCGAAAGCACCTCCGGTAGCATAGGAACAACGCGATCTACAAGATAAACGGAAGTTGCGCGATCAATAGCCTCCTTGTCCAGAAGAGTTCCGCGATGCAAATAATGAGAAACGTCGGCAATGTGAACGCCAATTTCCCATAAACCATTTTCCAGTTTTCGAATAGACAGCGCATCATCAAAATCTTTTGCGTCGAATGGGTCAATGGTAAATGTTGTGATGTCACGGAAGTCGCGGCGCTTCGCAATTTCTTCGGATGTAATTTCTATTGGAATAAGTGAAGCAACGCGTTCAACATCTTTTGGAAATTCGTACGGCAAACCGTATTCAACCATTATCGCGTTGATCTCGGTGTCGTTATCTCCTGCATCTCCAAGCACGCTTATTACTTCGCCATGCGGAAGGTCAGAAAAATCTTCCCAATTTGTAAAGCGCACAACAACTTTTTGTCCGTGTTTTGCTTTCCCGATTTTATCTTTTGCGATAATAAAATCCGGATATTTTTTGTTGTCCGTAATGCCAAAAGCAACTCGGTGTTCTACCTCAAGTGTTGCTACGAAATCTGTCCGTCCGCGCTTCACAATTTCAACAACTTCGCCTTCTTGTTGAGACGTTGATTTGCGTTGCCTGAACAGGCGAACTGCTACCGTGTCGCCATGAAAACTTCCCTTTGTGCTTCTTGCCGCGACAAAAATATCTTTTTCAAAATCTGTTGAAATCACATATGCAGATCCTGACGCCGTCATGTCGAGCCGCCCAATAATTTTTTTGTCGCCCTGTTTTCCTTTGTATTTTCCTCTTTCCGGCTCTTCCAACATGCCCTTTGTGACCAAATCATCCAGCAGTTCTGCTAAGGTTCGCCTTTCGTCTGGCTTGTCAATTTGTAACTCTGCCGCAACCTGTTTGTAATTCCATGTTTTGCCCGGACTTTTCTCCATCAGGGCCAGAATTTGTTCAAACAGAAAATCCCCCTCTTTTTTGCCTTTTCGAGCCATATTTATCTCAATTAACTAACGAGAATTAAATCGTCGGTTAAAAGTACCCAAACGACCTTGCTGCAACCCGCCAGAATTTCTATTTTTGTTAACAAAATCAGCGAAAAAAGTCGTTGATTTGCAGTTCTGTACGGCTATGATCGGCAAGTCATTTCCGGGAACCAGAAAACCTTAGAAACATGAAACACATTTCTACAAAAATTTTCTCAGCTTCGAAAGTGGTTGCGACTGCAATCTTTTTGCTTTTGGCTGGATTACAAACAGCAAAAGCCTGTCACGGAGTTGCGTTGGTTTCACTTGTTGAGACTAACACCGGAACATCAATGACGCTCGATGGAATGTCGGACGTTGCAACATGCGGTTGCGGCCCATATTACATTCAAGTTGAGGTAACATGTCAGCCAACTTTCGCTGGCAATCCTCCATTCTACACGGATCCTTCCTGGAATACTTCCGGGCAACCTTACTACCAATCAATTCTTAATATTCCAGGATATTCAGCTCCTGCATGGACAGACGCTTGCGCTTTAGAGCCATATACAACTCTTGTTGTTCCTTTCGCAAACTTGTGTCCGGGAACTCTGTATCATTGGCGCTATCGTGAAAATCCGACTGCGGGAACTCCATCAGGGTGGTTTCCACTTACTGATTTCACAACACCGGGATTACCACCAGCGTCGGTATTAGTTGCAACCTCAGAATTATTATCAACTGGAAATCCACAGTATTCAGGTTGTCCCGGAGATTTGTTTCAACTTGAAGCAAACGTAACTGGCGGTTGCCCTGGCGCAACCTACGCGTATACATGGACACCAGCGACAGGCCTAAGCAATCCAAACATTGCGAATCCGGTATGCACGCTTTCAACAAACATCACTTACACAGTTACTACATCCGGAGGATGTTTTACTATCACTACGGCGGATGATACGGTATCGCTTACAATTGGCCCTCCGCCGATAGCAGGAATTCCAACAGCCTCGCCAACTGGAATCTGTTCAGGACAATCCTCTTGGATCGTGCTGGGCGGACAAAGTGCAGGAACAATCCAATGGCAGGTTTCTACCAATGGAATAACGTGGTTCAATGTCGTAGGAGCAACGAACGACTCGCTCAATACGGGGCCGCTATCATCTTCGCTTTATTATCATGCAATAGTCACGGGAACCGGATGGCCAGGTACAGGTTGTGGATCTGCAACTTCTCCTCCTGTTCAAGTCACGGTAAATGCATCTCCAATAGCAGATGCCGGATTAAACACGTCAATTTGTTCTGGAGGTTGTACAAATCTGACGGGCACGGGCGGCGTGACTTACACATGGCAACCGGGGAATTTGTCGGGCCCAACAATTAACGTTTGCCCAAGCGCGAACACGACATACACTTTGTATATCACTGATGCGAGCGGATGTTCCGATTCTGATTTTGTCAGCGTAAACATTTCTATTCCTTCTGTAACTGCGAGCCCATCCGTTAGTATTTGTAATGGGAACACAACTGTTCTTGTGGCTTCTGGTCCTGGCGGACAAACGTATAGCTGGCAACCAAGCGGATCGTTAACAGGCGCAACAACATCTAACCCAACAGCGAGCCCAACAGTTACTACAACTTACACAGTAACTGCTACGAATAGTTTTGGTTGCATCGCAATTGATTCTGTTACCGTACAGGTAACATCCGCACCTCCAATTACTGCATCAAATGATACATCATTGTGTAATGGAGGAAGCGCAATACTGACTGCAAGCGGAGCTACAACTTATACATGGAATCCCGGCAATCTTTCCGGAAGCACCATTACTGTTGGGCCTGTAAATACAACAACTTATGTTGTGACGGGCAACACGAACAACTGTATCAGTTATGATACTGTTGTTGTAACAGTTGCGCCCCCGTTGTCAGTTTATGCCGGCCCCGACTTTGATGTATGTAACGGAACACAGATTACACTTAATGTAGGCGTATCCGGCGGAATATATTCATGGACACCATCGGCTTCAATTATTGGAAGCAGCACAACGCAATCTATTCTTGCGGCACCAACCGGAACAACCTCGTACACGGTGAATGTTACCGATGCAAACGGATGTGTTTCTGCAGATACAATCATGATTACTGTAAATCCAGGACCAAACGTTACTGCATCAACTACAGACAATTCAATTTGTATCGGGCAATCAACTTCGCTTAGTGCGGCAGGAGCATCGTCTTATGTTTGGACGCCAAGCGTCGGAGTTTCCAATCCAACTCAAGCAACAACAAATGCAAATCCATCCAACACCACAACATATTTGGTGACCGGTACGGACGCAAATGGTTGCATTGATACCGCGATGATCACGATTTATGTGAATCCGCTTCCTGTAGTTTATCTTGTAACTACTCCAACTGAATGTGGGGACAGCACAGGAACAATCAGCGTGGGTGGTGTTATCACAGGAACTGCACCATTTATTTACTCGGTTGGCTCTACTACTTTCCCGATGCCAATTACGAACCTCGTTCTAGGCACGTATACTATTACAACTACAGACGCTAACGGATGTTCAAGTTCCGGACCGGTTTCAGTTGGATTTGTGAATACCGCCAGCGTTAACGCCACTGCAAATCCAACCTTCGGAACGTATCCACTGCTCGTGAATTTCGGCGCGACAGGTTCGGCCGGAGTGAATAACTACATATGGACTTTTGGTGATAGCAACACAGGAACAGGAACTTCTCCTAGCAATACCTATTTGGGGCCTGGCGGTTATCAAGTTGTCGTGATGGCATACAATGATATTCCGGGATGCGCAGTTTATGACACGCTCTATATACTTGTAGTTGAAGAAGCAACAATTGCATTGCCAAACGTTTTCACTCCGAATGCGGATGCAATCAATGACGGTTTCTCGGCCACCATTAGCGGAGTTCAGGAAATTAGCATTCAGATGTTTAATCGTTGGGGAAATCTGATTTACTCAGGGAAACAAGCTGGTCTTGCTTCTGCACCGGCCGACGTTGTGTTGTGGGATGGAAAAGCGAAATCCGGAAATGTTGCTGAGGATGGTGTTTATTATTACGTGATCAGCGCAATAGGATACGATCAGAAAGAATATCCGATGCAAGGCTTCGTTCACTTGATCACTACACCGCAACAGTAAGCCATAAGAGTTACTAAAGCCGCCCGTCCTGATAGCTATCAGAGCGGGCGGCTTTTTTGTTGCGACTCAATATCGCCCCTCACTAAATCGCCCGGAACACAAAAGAGCTATCCCACTGTGCGAAGCGGTGCGCGCGGTGGGATAGACATCTCAATCCAACAATTAACCAAACAAGGAGCAATCAAAATGAATTCTACTGGCGGATGATTTTGTAGTAACTACTCTCGCCATTACTAAGAATTGTTTGAACAGTATAAACGCCGGGCGACCATGACTCTGTGTCAATTGGCGCAGTTCCGCCTTGACCACGATACACTTCTCGTCCTGCAGCATCATGAATAATAACTTCTGCGATTTGCCACTGAGGATGAAAACTGTTGATGTACAGCGGACCTCTCGAAGGAACCGGATAAATTCTAACATCCGCTCCGGGATAGTCGCGATCAATCGAATTAATCGTGTCGATGAGAAAGACGTTTACAAAAATTGAATCCCCTGTAGCAAACTGAGAACCTAACGCTACCGGCCAGACGACGACGACGTTGTTTCCAATTCGAAAATTACCGCCCTGATTTCCCGGGCGAAAGCCAACCGGAATAATCAAGAATGCGCTGTCGCCGGCAGGAAGTTGCCAAGCCTGCTGAAAGAGATAGAAGTAAGGAATGCTGAAAGGCACAACAAGCCCGGTATCAACATAACCTTGAACCATCAGCGAATCCATGAACGTAGACGAATCCGAATAATTTTTCAGGAACGCACCAACCGGAATAGAATCCATCGCGTAAGCCGTATCAGGCCACCCTGAAAGACCATTTGGAGTAAACGACAATGTGTCCTGCGCTTTTGCAGTGTTCACTTGTAAAATTGAAGTGAATGCGACCAATGCGATCAGTCTGAATAAGATCTTTCGGTACGTCATTTTTACCTTGTATTAATATAATGAGTGTTAGCCAAAACAAAAATACTCCGCTTTCTTGAGAATAATACCTAGATTTGAACAAATCTTACGCGTTCAGCATGAATACACTGCAGCAGATTGTCGCTTCAATGAACAAAGAAGAGGTTCGCCACCTGAAACTTTTCATGGGAAGGACCAATTCCGGTTCAGATCGCAAGGATATCGAACTCTTCGATTATATCCGTCAGCGCCCGGAGGATTATGATGAGGCCAAAATCCAGAGTAAACTTTATGGCACAACAGATAAAAATGCACTGTATCGGTTGAAGAACCGGCTCATGGAAGACATTGGAAAGAGTCTTGCATTACAGTATTCTGATGATAGCGATTTTAATCAGGTTGCAATCAGCCTGCAGCTGGCACGACATTTTCTGGGGATTTCTCAATTTCAACTGGCCTTGCATTTTCTTGCTCGCGCAGAGAAGCGCGCGATGACTGTAGAAAATCACGAGCTGCTTGATCTGATTTATTCAGAGTACATCCGTTATTCTCAGGAAACACTTGGTGTAAATCCGACAGAATATATCCGCAAGCGAAGAGAGAATCGCGAAGATCTTAACCGCCTACAGGAAATTGATGATATTCTTGCCGAGGTAGTATACAAAGTTAGAACGACGCAAAATTTCACAGGACAAGATTATCGTATAATTGAAAATCTTCGCAAACGTGTTTCCGGATTCAGTCCGAAGAAGACAACTTCGAAAGGAGTCCAATTGCGTTTCAAGATCTATCATTCGCTAAGCAGAATTCTTCTTCAGAAACACGATTTCGTTTCACTCGAGAAATATCTGCAGGATACGCTTGCTGAATTCACGAAAGAAAAATTGTTCAATCGCAACACACACGATACTCGATTACAAATGCTGACGTATCTGGCGAATGCGCAATTCAAGAATCAGAAAACGGATCTGTCGATTGCTACAGCAGAAAAGTTGAAAACCGCGATGTCCGAATATGGAGGATTGCTTCACGATAAGTATTTGTTCTTCTACTATAATATTCTTGTCATTAATTATTCCGACAAGGATCGTGACAAGGCGATTGAAGTGTTGAATGAAATCAAAGAAAATGCGGTCATCATGAAACAGCCGCATTATCATGTTTTCATTTACCTCAATTTGATGGTGCTTCATTTCGACAACCAGAATTATAAACAGGCGATTCGAAATCTGGTTCGTTTAACGATGGAAGATGGCTTCCAAAATCTTGATGTGAATCTTCGGATGAAAATTACGGTTGCAGAATTAATTATCCGCTACGAATTGAAAGACGAAGAGTTTCTTGAAAAAAGAATTGAGCAGGTGAAGAAAGAATTCTCAGAACAGCTGAAATCAAAAGAAGGAAAGCGGCATCAGGAAATGTTATCGCTTCTGCATGATTTTGCTTCCGCGGACAGCATTCTCAGAAATAAACCTCTGCAGAAAAAAATCAAAACATTTTTGGAAAAGCAGTCGAACTCTACAGGAGATCTGATTAATTACAACAACTGGCTGAAGACAAAAACGATCTAGATTATTTTTTCTCTGTCCCAAGAAGCTTTTGTTTTTTAGCCGCTTCCGCCTGTTGTTGTTGCAACAAACTGTTGTAGTAATTTGCTTTCACCGGATCGCCATGAGTCGAGAAGTAGATAGCGAGATTTCGCAATCGCACTCCAACGTTTGGATTTAACTCCGCGGCCTTTTCCATCGTGCGAACAGCGTTCAGCGTATCTTTTCCCTGGAGATAAATATTGCTCATGGCATTCCACGGTAAATCCGAAGTTGGATTCTGTAAAGCAGACTCATTCAGCAGCTGCATTGCGCCAATGGAATCGTTGTAATGTAATTTCAATATTCTACTCAGCTGCTCCGCACTATTCACGTAATGCACATC
>CAZBYM010000019.1:0-19718 GCA_964495745.1 uncultured Chryseobacterium sp.
TGAAAGTTGTATACAAAGAAGCTTCGGATCTCGAATGAAGCTTCGATAGTGAGAAGGTGGGACGTCGGATTAGGAAACAAAGAAATTGCATAGCTAGATTCATCAGGAGATTCAGCCCCTGCAATAGTACATTCATATCGCGCTACAAATGCAGTGAACTGGGCTGGATTGAATAACGTGTCATTACCAACGATAAGTTGCGGACCATAAATAGATCCCGACACCACGTAATTTCCTGGCCAAATAAAATCTGTCTGAACGTAACTTCCGCCCGTTTGAATTGCATCAGAACAAAGTTCATTTCCGAATTGATCATAGTTGATCAGCAACAAAGCTTCAAGAAAACCCGGCAAATGATAGATTGTATTCGATTGCAATATTATCGAATCAGAATAGAACATAATTCCAACGAGAATATTTCCCAATGCGTCAATGGTCACAGAATTACATGCATCTCCCTGATTACCTCCAACTGCTTTTGCCCATTCCACATTTCCACCAGAATCAAGTTTGATTATGCAGCCGTCCAATCCAACTACCCGTACCAACGTATCACTTCCTACTATTAAAACCGGCGAAGAAAATTGTGCGGCAATGGCAATATGACCAGCGTAATCAACATCAATGTCATTACCAATCTCTGAGATTCCACCACCGAATCTCTTCGCCCATATCACCGACAATGCAGCACTCATCTTGACAACGAATATATCAGCGTTGCCATAATTCGTAAGTGCAAATACACCAAACGTTGCAGATGAATAATAATAACACCCTGTGAGGTAAACGTTGCCGTAACCGTCGGTAGATATCCCGTATGCTACATCAGTACTACTTCCTCCTCCTGAAAATAGTGCAGAACTTTGTCCAAGGCTATTCAATCTTAAAACAAAAACGTCGCTTAGACCGATATTGCCGCAATTGTAATTGCCACTCGCAAAATTGGGTGACGTAAATTGTCCGGCTACAAATATGTAACCAGAGTAATCGGCAACAATTGCATATCCCTGCTCGTCACCAGTGCCACCCGCACTAACCAACCAAACAACATTACCATTCGCATCAATTTTTACTACAAATACGTCGGTGTTGCCAGAATTTATCACTGAATATGAACCGAAAGAAAAAGTGTCTGACACAAATCTCCCTGTAGCATACACATTGCCCTGCTGATCACAACAACAAGCCATACCACCGTCAAAACCTGACCCAGTACTAATGATAGTCCAAAGAGATTGTCCGCTCGTGCTGAATTTGGAAACAAACACCGAACCGGAATTACCTGCGCTCACAGTCGTTGAACCAAACGTGAAGACCGTATCAGCGAAGTCTCCAGCAACAAATGAATTGCCGAAATTATCAGTACATACGTCATTCGCCATGCTATAGTTGGCACAATTACCGGATATTGCCCATTGCCAGGATTGTCCTGCTAAATTTTCAGCTAGCAGAAAAGGAATTACGAGATACAATAATTTAGTCATGCGGTTCATTTCTGACTAAGACGCGTGAATCACTACTAGTTGCCCAATTTGATCATCCCATCATTTAATCATCCCGCTATCACTCCTTCGCTTTCGCATACGCCAGCACATCCTTCTCACTAATCGTCTTCTCTCCCAGAATAATCAACCTCTCAATTACGTTTCTGAATTCGCGAATGTTTCCGGTCCAGTTTAGTTTTTGCAATTCTTTGATCGCTTCTTTCGAAATTGATTTTTGAGGTGTGCCGTGATCTTCCGAAATGAGTTTCAGAAAATGTTCAGCAAGCAATGGAATATCATCTTTACGATCATTTAACGAAGGAACGTGAATAAGAATCACACTCAATCGGTGATATAAATCTTCGCGGAAATTTCCTTTCAGAATTTCACGCTTCAAATCTTTATTTGTTGCGGCAATGACACGAACGTTCACTTTAATTTCTTTCTCGCCACCAACGCGTGTGATTTTATTTTCCTGCAATGCGCGAAGAACTTTTGCCTGAGCAGAAAGACTCATGTCACCAATTTCGTCGAGAAATATTGTTCCACCTTCCGCGTTTTCGAATTTTCCTTTTCGCTGAGCAACAGCAGAAGTAAATGCTCCCTTTTCATGACCGAACAATTCAGATTCGATAAGTTCCGAAGGAATCGCAGCACAGTTCACCTCAATCAGTGGAGCTCCTGCCCTGCCCGATTTCTCGTGTAGCCAACGCGCAACCAATTCTTTTCCGGTTCCGTTTTCTCCAGTGATCAATACTCGCGCATCAGTTGGTGCAACTTTCTCGATCATTTCTTTGATTACACCAATGGCTGGAGAATCTCCGATCATATCATAGGTCTTGCTGATTTTCTTTTTCAGCGAACGCGTTTCAGTTATCAAATTTGATTTGTCGAGAGCATTACGTATTGTAACAAGCAAACGATTTAAGTCGAGCGGTTTCTGAATAAAATCGTACGCACCTTTCTTCACAGCTTCAACTGCAGTTTCGATATTGCCATGTCCCGAAATCATAACGACTGGCGCATCAACAGCAGCCTCCATCAATTTTTCGAGCGCTTCCATTCCATCCATCTTTGGCATCTTAATGTCGCAAAGAATAATGTCGAACTTTTCCTTCAGCGCAATGTTCAACCCTTCAAGTCCGTCTTGAGCTTCTTCCACTTTGAATTTTTCGTATTCAAGAATTTCGCGTAAAGTGCGACGGATACTTTTTTCGTCGTCGATGATGAGAATTCTAGGCATAGTAAAGTCCGGATACTTATTGTGTCCTGTAAAAATACGAATTCGGCATCATTTGATGTAAGAAATATGCCCCAATGCGCAAGATATCAGCAACAATGATTCTGATAAAGCTTGGAATTAACCCAATTCTTCTAATCAACGACATTCAAATGTGACTTGACCTTTTCAACTGTAAATCTCACACCAGATACAAAACTGTCATTCGTATAACAGAACAAAACATATACTCTAATCCTATTCCAACATTCGCTAACTTAGTCACAACTAACACTTAGTCAATCCACAAAATATAATCTCAATGCGCGATAACTTGCAATTCGAATTTAATAATTATGAAGAATGTGAAATCAAAGATGCTTCTGGTAAGACATTCATTTGGGAGCACTTTCTTGTTCAAGGGCAAAATTGTAGCAATTTCAGAATTCACTGGGCTGCTAAGAGAATTGAGTCATCAAAATCAGGTGAAGCAATAGTTTCAAGCGTGTCCAATACTAAACATTGTCAAGTGAAAGCAGGGCAAACATTTAATGAACTAGTCAGTTTTGATCTCGCCCCTTTCACAGTTCCAATCGGATTCAGATTTTTCTTGCAATTGTCGTCCGAGACAATTAAACAGCCCACCAATGCAACCTTATATTATAAGGTAATATAACATTTTCGCAAGTGCAAATTTGATCGGTGCGTTTCGCAAAATCCTGCAACTCTGAATTCAATTCTGATGTCTTTTTCTGCCGATACTATTAAGTATACAATTCTCAATCGACTCTTTTCAAAAGGAATCCGCCTAGCACCCCTTCTTTCAATGCGTAAGACGACATTCTCATCTTACCAATTCCTAACTCTCGAATTATATAGTCGACTAGAATTGCAGAAATAACGATCATATCTACACGCATAGCAACAAGTCCTTTGATATGTAAACGCTCTTCGTGAGTCGATGAAAGCAGTTGCTCATGAATGGTCTCACATTCGCCAAGATCAAATTCAAATTCCGTTGCATCAAATTCCTCTTTTCCATGAAACCGGACAAGCACCATCTCTGCCAATGAATCGAAAGATCCGGAAGCCCCGATCAATTCGAAAACGGGAAATTTATCAACTGCAATTTTCAAAGGCATTAAAGTTGAAGCGAGATAATCAGTGATATCATCAATTTCTGATTTCCTGATTGGATCTGACGGAGTAAAACGTTGCAACAAACGTGAAGCTCCGATTTCAAAACTTTGTTTCCATTTTAGTCCGTTCTTATTCGCAATAATAAATTCTGTACTACCGCCACCAATATCAATAATGAGCGAGTTTTCCTCCACAAACGACAATGCTTGCTTCACTCCTTCATAAATGAATCCAGCCTCTTCCGCTCCGCTGATAATGTTAATCTCAATTCCTGTTCGCTGAAACACATCACTGACAAACTGCGCTCCATTCTCTGCATTGCGCATTGCAGATGTCGCAAAAGCCAATTTCTTATCGACTTTCCATTGACGAATCGACTCAGCATACGTATCCATCGCTTCTATACCGCGCATATAAGCTGCCGGAATAATTACACCGCTGTTGATTCCACCCTCACCTAAACGCACGGGTAATTTTTCGTTGTAAATTGTTGTAAATCCACCTTCACTCCTGGTTTCAGCAATGAGTAGATTGAAAGTATTTGTTCCGAGATCGATTACCGCTATACGCATTTTATGGCCGCGTTCTAATTGATAAATCGCACGGATTACATTCGAAATGAATTGTTGCAGAAAGTGTTTTTCGCCCTTCCATTACTTTAATCGTTCCCATTGATTTTTCCCGCCACACTTTACATTCAGGGTCAAATCCTGTGGGCAAGTTGGGATTTATTTTACGCGTAAGGTAGATATCATATTTGCCAGCTTCGAGATTGAGTTTCGCAATTCCGCTGGCATCTGTTGTGCATTCATATTCTTTCAGCAGGTAATGATTCCTCAAGATGACAGTTGACTCACTCAACCATCTGAGTTTTTGATATTCCTTCATCATTTCCTCATTTGGACGAGCACCACCACAATAAGCATACGTAAACCACAGCGTTAATTCAACGGCGATGGTACTATCGACAGTTTGAACAGAGTCTTTCACAGCAACCACGATGTCCGTACTGTCAATTGCAGGATCTTTTACTACTTCACCAATGAGAGAATCTCCTGTAACTGTTTCAGAATTTTCACCGCAGGCACAAAACAATGCTGAAGCCAAAATCAAAGTGAAGATTTTTTTCATGAGAACTGAATATTAACCTCTATAGAAAAGCCATTTTCCTAATTCTCTCCAACTCACTTTTTTCCCATACATCAAAATGCCCACTCGATAAATTCTTCCGGCAAGCCAGGTCATGATGAAGAACGACACAATCAGAATTCCCATTGACAAAAGAAGTTCTGACAAATACACACCACCGAATGGAATTCTCATCAGCATGACGACGGGCGATGTAAACGGAATCATCGATAGCCATTTCGCAATAGGACCATCGGGGTCGTTCACAATCACTGCAAATGAAGCCATTGAAATCATCAATGGAATTGTAACAGGCAATGAAAACTGTGCGGTGTCCGTTTCTGTATCTGCCGCAGAACCCATTGCAGCGAATATTGCGCCGTACATGAGATATCCGAAAATGAAGTAGAAAATAAATGCGGGAATAAGATTGCCCCATGGAATCGTCATTATAGTTTCAACTGCGCTTTGTGTCTCAGCAGTAATTTCCATGTCCAATATCTTCCCCGCCGAGTTATCATATTCCATTGCAGTAGTTACATTGGAGTTTTTCTGAAGCTGGGTAAAGTCCACTTTTTTCTCGTTGATGGAATTAATTACAGGAACGATAATCACCAGCGACAAAATCACCCACACGAGAAATTGTGTTAATCCAACTAATGCGATCGCAATAATTTTACCCATCATCAACTGAAAAGGGCGAACGGATGAAATGATAACTTCTACAATACGCGTTGATTTTTCTTCCAACACACTTCGCATAACCATAACTCCGAACAGTAGAATGTACATGTATATGGCGAGACCGAATACGAGTCCCGTAATCAACTTCACTTCCGACATGCTCACTTTACCCTTGATCTGATTCGCCACAGTCACTTTTCTACGCGACATCTCCATGACCTCCGTAGAAATTCCGTTCATCTGCAAAATATCCTGCTGAACTTCAGTCGTCATAACCGATTGAAGGAGATTCAACGTATTAAATCCAGGTTCGCGTTTCGAATAAAGTATACACGACAATCCAACAGCATGCTCGTTGATTGTATCGCATCCTCCCATGAAATTATCAGGAATGTACAGAACAGAAACATTGTCTGAATCACGATAGAATTTTTCCACTTCAGAAATTGGCTTGTAAACCATTCCGTAATCAAACTTCAGATTCAGCGTATCCTTAAAAATAAAAGCATACCCGATAGAATCCGGACACATGCTGTTATCGCACACGACAATTTTTCTGTCTTCACCAGGTTGACCTGCCAGCATCGGAGGCACAATAATCAGTCCTGCGAAAAACAGCGGCGCCACAAAACACATAATAATAAATGTCTTGTTCCGTACTCTGGTCCAATACTCACGCTGAATGATGATTCCGATCTTCCCCATGATTATTCGGTATGAGTACTTGACGTTCCTGTTACCATCGACGGATTTTCCGCCTGCACTTTCATGATGAAAATATCGTTCATCGTCGGCAACACCTCCGCGAGTCCATGTATTTCTCCATTTTGAATTACGTTTTCAACCAACATATTCGGAGTTGCTTTACCCAAGAGTTTCACACGAACATGATTCATTTTCTCTTCATCAGTACTCTTGCTGATAATTTCACAACCCGTCCACATTGCATTCGTGAAAGCAATCATGTTTCCTGTGAAAGTCAGATCGTACGTGCGTGCAGCAAAAGTTCTACGAATTTCTTTCACATTACCGTCAAGAATTTTTCTGGAACGGTTAATCAGCGCAATATTGTCACATAGCTCTTCAACAGAACCCATGTTATGCGTTGAGAGAATAATTGTTGAACCTTTTTTCCGCAGCGCCAGCAATTCATCTTTGATAAGAGCTGCATTAATCGGATCAAAACCACTGAACGGTTCATCAAGAATTAACAACCGAGGTTCGTGCAGAACAGTTACAATGAACTGAACTTTCTGCTGCATTCCCTTCGAAAGTTCTTCCACTTTTTTCTTCCACCATCCTTGCATTTCGAAGCGCTCGAACCAATCAGCAACTCTGCGCTTTGCTTCTTTCTTCGAAAGGCCTTTTAATCGCGCAAGATAAATTGCCTGCTCGCCAACTTCCATCTTGCGATATAGTCCGCGTTCTTCCGGCAAATAACCAATCTGTTGCACATGCGTTTGATCGAGCAATCGTCCTTCAAACAAAACCTTTCCCGAATCAGGTCCGGTGATTTGATTGATGATACGAATCAATGTAGTTTTTCCAGCTCCATTTGGACCAAGCAATCCGAACACTGTTCCCTCGGGCACATCAATGCTTACATCGTCGAGCGCGAGATGATTCGCATATTTCTTGGAAACGTTTTGCGCGGAAAGAAGAATTCCCATAGAAGGCGAAGGTAAAGATTAGTGTGGAGTTCGGAGTATGGTGAAATGGGAATTACTTATTTCCAACGGCAATTGGAATTGAATATTGCTTCTAAGCGGATCATTCGGCACCGTGAATCCGTTTCAAATCTTCTATGTCTAACAAATCTTTCGGTCTTCCTGCTGAAACCTTATTGGCAAGCAGGTGATTGATGTGCAGAAAAGCGATGGTTACTCCTTCCACCTCAACCTTGTTAGCTTCTTGCCAACATTCATCAAATGTCAAATGCTCCAAACCTTTCATGTCAACCAGAATATCCAATGGAAATCCAGAAGGGAGAGAAATTGTTGACCAGCCAGGAATAAATTGCATTGTTTCCACACCCGGAATTTCGTACCCATACAATTCCTTGAATGCAGCGCCAAGATTCTTTCGATTACCTACCGTATCTCTTATCCAAATGTCGAGGTCTGCGGTATAGCGACTGTGTCCATGAAAATTTACGGCAAATCCTCCAATTAACAAATGGTCGACTTTGTGTTTGTTAAACAAACGAAAAACATTCAGAATTTCCTCATCGTACACGTCCATTTGACAACCTACGACTTTTTAGGTACAGTTTGAGAAAACATTTTTCGCATTTTTATCAAGCGCATCAGCAGAAAAAACCGTTCTGCAGGAGTGCGATTTCGAGCTATCTCCAAGACTTCTGCTGGTGTTAAGAAATGGGCTTTCGGAGTTTCCATTGTACTAAAGTTACTCAAAATACTCTTTCATCCGCTCAAAGAATCCCTTGTCCTTCGTACCTGGTTTCGGTTTGAAATTATCCGATTCCCGCAATTTTTCCATGAGTTTTTTCTCATCAGAAGAAAGATGTTTTGGTGTCCAGACCTGAACGCTTACGAGTAAATCACCACGACCGTATCCGTTTACATCAGGAATTCCTTTTCCTTTCAGACGAAGAACTTTTCCTGATTGCGTTCCCGGCTCCACTTTCACACGCGCTTTCCCATCGAGAGTAGGAATTTCAACCTGTGTTCCCATCGCAGCATCAATAATGCTGATGTGTTGCTCAAAGAACAAATTATTTCCTTCGCGAATGAGAAAATCGTGTTCTGCTTCTTCGATAGCTACAATTAAATCTCCTGCAATTCCTCCACGTGGAGCCGCATTTCCTTTTCCGCTTACACTCAATTGCAATCCTTCATGAACGCCGGCCGGAATGCGAACAGAAACAACTTCTTCTCCGCGCATTACACCATCGCCATGGCACGATTTGCATTTGTCGGTGATGATTTGTCCTTCTCCATTACACGTTGGACAAGTAGCAGATGTTTGCATTTGTCCCAACATCGTGTTCATGATGCGATGAACTTGTCCGCTGCCTTTGCAGGTATTGCATGTATTAGTTGAACCGGAATTCTGTGCACCCGAACCTTTGCATTTATCGCAAGGAACATATTTTGCAACTTTCAATTTCTTCTCTACACCAGTCGCGATTTCTTCCAACGTCAACTTCACTTTCACTCGCAAATTTGATCCGCGCGCAACGCGTCTTCCACCGCCTTGTCTTCCGCCAAATCCGCCTCCACCACCGCCAAAAATATCTCCGAACTGCGAGAAAATATCGTCCATCGAGAATCCGCCTCCGGGATGACCTCCTCCACCATTTCCTGCGTGACTTCCAGCCATTCCTGCATGACCGTATTGGTCGTATCGCGCCTTCTTGTTGGCATCGCTCAATACTTCGTATGCTTCAGCTGCTTCTTTGAATTTGTCTTCCGCAGCTTTGTCTCCCGGATTTTTATCAGGATGGAATTTAATCGCCATCTTCCGATATGCTTTTTTCAGCTCATCAGCAGAAGCGTTTTTTCCAACTTCCAGAATATCGTAATAATCTCTTTTTGCCATGCTATTTGTTTGTCGCCTCGACTCCGCCCGGTCTGACAAGTCTTCTTCGTTAGAACGCTTGTCATACTGAGCGGAGTCGAAGTATGACGCTAACTTCCTACAACCACCTTCGCAAATCTTATCACTTTCCCATTCAACGTATATCCCCGTTCCACTTCATCTACCACTTTTCCTTTCATGTCCGGACTAGGAGCTGGAATTTCTGTAATCGCTTCGTGCAAATCGGTATTGAAAACTTCGCCAATAGAATTGATAGGTTGCAATCCTTTTTGATGCAAAATACTTTTAAGCATTTGCGCAATCAAAGTAATGCCCTCGTTCACCGCTTTTACATCCGTTGCAGTGGCGTTGGTTTTTATTGCGCGCTCAAAATTGTCGATCGCAGGAAGCAGACTTTTGATAATTTCTTCGCCCGCCGTATTCAACGTTTCAATTCGTTCCTTAGCAGTCCTTCTTCGAAAATTATCAAACTCAGAATACAACCGAAGATATTTGTCATTCAGTTGAGCAACCTGTTCTTCAAGTTCCGCAACTCGCTTTTCTGACTCATTGATCGGCTCTGCAGGTAATTCCTGTTGATAGCCGTCCTGCTCGATATTCTCCTCTGTTGCAGGGTTATTTTTGTTCTCCTCGTTCATGCTTGACAGCTTGTCAGATTTAGTATTGGTTTTCTTGTTGAAAAATGACCTTAATTCCATCAATAACAGGGGTCAAATTCCACGCCAGCAAAGATAACCACGTCAAACTGTCAGCAAACAAAAAGGACCGTCTTTGTTAGACAGCCCTTGTACAATTATTCTTCGATTTCAGCCGGATCCTGCCTTTTGACCGGACTCAATTGTTTTTCCTCACTCTTTTCCTTCTCCTTGCGTTCTTTCTTCTTTTTCTTGATGTTTTTCGGATCCGTTTCCAACTGCGATTCCAACCCTTTTTCGAGTTGTTCTCCACGAAGGTTTTTGGCAATAATTACCCCATTTCCGTCGATGAGAAAACTAGCCGGAATAGAATACACTTGATACGCTTGTGCCGCCACGTTGTTCCAATATTTCAAATCACTAACATGATATGGCCAAGTGAGTGAATCTTTCTTAATTGCTGCATTCCAAGAAGGTTTGTCACGATCAAGTGAAACAGAATAAACTGTAAAGCCATCTCCGCTAACGAAAACTTCGTCTTTGAACTTCTTGTACGCTTTTACAACGGCAGGATTCTCCTTACGGCATGGTCCACACCAGGAAGCCCAAAAATCGATCAAAACCATCTTGCCTCTCAATGAAGAAAGCAAAATGACAGAATCGTTCGGGTTCATCAGCGAAATTTCAGGAGCAATATTGCCCACGTTAAGACCAATAACATTTCCGCTCTGGGCGAAAGAAATCATTGGAGCAAGCATCAATACAAATAATGACTTTTTCATGAGACTAAAGTTAGGAAAAACTGTTAACGGTGAACTATTTAACGGTGAGCGGTGAACCACCTTAGGCTTTCCTAACAATTTCCGCACCAAGTTTTTGCAAACGGGTATCAATGTTCTGATAACCGCGATCAATTTGCTCAATATTGTGTATTGTACTCTTCCCTTTGGCGGATAATGCGGCTATTAGCAGTGAAACACCAGCACGAATGTCAGGAGAAGTCATCGTTACACCACGAAGTGAATGCTGACGACCCAAGCCGATTACTGTGGCGCGATGCGGATCACATAAGATGATTTGCGCACCCATGTCAATGAGTTTATCGACGAAGAACAAACGGCTCTCGAACATTTTCTGGTGAATGAGAACGCTTCCTTTGGCTTGTGTGGCAACAACCAATACAATGCTTAATAGATCGGGCGTGAATCCTGGCCAAGGCGCATCCGAAATCGTGAGAATGGAACCATCAATGAATGTGTCAATCTCATAAGAATCCTGCTGCGGAATGTAAATATCATCTCCGCGTTGCTCAAGTTTTATTCCGAGTCGTCTGAAAACGTCAGGAATAACACCGAGGTGCTCAAACCCTGCTCCTTTGATCGTGATTTCCGACTGCGTCATGGCGGCAAGTCCAATGAAACTTCCAACTTCAATCATGTCCGGCAACATCTTGTGTTCCGTACCGCCAAGTTTTTCAACACCTTCAATCGTGAGCAAATTTGATCCAATACCGGAAATTTTCGCGCCCATTCTATTGAGCATCTTGCATAATTGCTGCAGATAAGGCTCGCATGCGGCGTTGTAAATCGTTGTTACTCCTTCGGCCATTGTTGCGGCCATCACGATGTTGGCTGTTCCCGTAACAGAAGCTTCATCCAGCAACATGTAACCACCCTTTAATCGTTTTGCTTCTACCTGATAGAATTCATTCACGGAATCATAAACGAAATTCGCGCCTAACTTTTCGAAGCCAATAAAGTGAGTGTCGAGTCGCCGTCTGCCAATTTTATCTCCGCCTGGTTTTGGAATATATCCCTTTCCATAACGGGTAAGCAGCGGACCAACAATCATGATTGATCCACGAAGCGCGCCGCCTTTGTTCTTGAATTTATCGGAACTGATATAATCGATATCTACGTTGTCGGCTTGAAATGTGTATTCTTCCTTTCCTGTTTTTTCAACTTTCACTCCAAGGTCGCGAAGAAGATCAATAAGTTTATTTACGTCAACGATATCAGGAACATTTCTGATTGTCATTTTTTCCGGAGTCAACAAAACAGCAGATAAAATCTGCAATGCTTCGTTCTTCGCTCCTTGCGGAATTACTTCTCCGCTCAAACGTTTTCCACCAATAATTTCAAATGAACTCATGACAACAGGTTTTTTATCGTTGTCTAAATTAATTTGAGAAGGGTAACGGGAATTGCCGCTTAACGGAAACTTATTAACGAAGTTCGGTGAAATCAGCTGTTCGGTAGCTGATTTGTCAGACTGAGCGGAGCCGAAGTCTGACTAACGCTTTTTCTTTTTCTTCTTGTTATTCTTGTTCTCCCTGTGATGCATCTGATTCTGAGGAATCGCATTTCTTGGAAGAATTTCACTTGTATGCAGGAATCTGAAGTTTTCACTCACTTTGAGTTTTCCTTTCGAAAGTGACTCTAATTGTTCAACTATCAATCCGTCATTAACTGAATCACGATTCCAGTTCAAGTAATGACGTTTCATAAGTTGCGCCAACTGCTCAGTGAAAATCTCTCTGTTTTTCGGATCTTCTTCCAGCATCGCCTTCTGAATCAAATCTTCGAGAATCTTACCGTAGTGACGGAAACGAATGTCACTTTGCGGATACTTGATCGGCTCCGGCTTTGATTTTAATGTCTCAAGTGCAGGTTTTGGAAACGGCGCATCAACATCCAGCTTGTGATCGGAAATGATGAATAAATGATCCCATAGTTTATGCTCGTAATCGGAATACTCTTTCAAAGTTGGATTCAGAATTGCCATAACGCGAACAATCGATTTTGCACAACGCGTACGCTCTTCACGATCGGCAATAGTCAAACAATAGTCGATCATTCTGTGCACGTTTCTTCCGTACTCAGAAATAGCCATAATCGGCTGATCAGTATTGTATTCCATCCCTGTCGGGTTAGTTGCTCCTTCTTCCATGATATCGTTTTGGCTGGTCCCGCCGTAGCAGGAAAGTACAAAGGTAATAAAAGTACTCTAGTAGTTACGCAATTGAAACAACCAGGCTGCGTCTTGGTTTGATCATAAATGTTCCGCTACTCCAAATAAACGATCTGCGAAAATCCATCGATCCGCCAGGGGCGGACATCTGTTTAACGTACTCGCTTCTTTTGTTAAGCGATAGTGCAAACGTATCACTTAAATAGGAACGCGGACCCTATGCTACGCTTAGGGCGCGGATTGAGCGGATTTTCACGGATGATCCGCCACGCGGATCAAAAAGGGATCGTGACGGATTTCAATCCGCCATGGCGGATTGGTGTTACTAAACAATCCGCGAAAATCCGCTTTATCCGCTCAATCTGCGTTCCTATTTTTTGTTGCGCTGGAAAAATAATTGAAAATCATACACTACCAACGGCGAGCTTTGTATGCATACGCCAATTGAGATGCGTCTGCCGCAAGCCTGCCCGCCTATTGAATTAACTATCTTTGCTGCCCTATGCAGTTTTTGACTTACTGCCTTGCATTACCGTGGATCTATTTCGTATCGATCCTCCCGTTTCCGGTGATGTATGCGCTATCCGACTTATTCTTTTTTCTGGTCTTCCATGTTGCTGGTTACCGGAAGAAAATCGTGCTCATTAATCTCACGAAATCTTTTCCTGAAAAATCTGAAGCCGAAATTCTGGCTCTTCGCAAGAAGTATTACCGCTGGTTCTGTGATATGATTCTTGAAACATTCAAAACACTGACTATTTCAAAAACGACATTAAAGAAAAGGTGTCCGATGAATGCCAAGTCAATTCGATTGTTCAATGAGTATTATGATCGCGGCCAACCTGTGATTGCAGTAATGGGCCACTACGGTGCATGGGAATGGTCTGGCCACAGTTTCACGATGAATTGCAAGCACGATCTTCACGTTTTATATCAACCACTTTCACATAAGTTCTTCAACAAACTTATTTTGAAAATGCGCAAACGTTTCGGAACAAAACTGGTGAACATGCGTGATATTCATCGCCACATGCACTCGTTGAAATCAATCGCTCCAAGTGTTACAACTTTCATCGCCGATCAATCTCCACAACCGGAACGCGCATATTGGATGACTTTTCTTAATCAGGAAACAGGAGTTTTTCTTGGCACTGAACGGTTTTCCAAGAAACAAGACTTACCGGTAATTTATGTTGCCGTAAAACTAAAGCGCCGCGGGTATTACGAAATTGACGCCGAATTACTTTTCGATCATCCTGCAGGAGAACCAACCGGACACATTACAGAAGTTCATACAGCGCGTCTTGAAAAAGATATTCGTGAAATGCCTCAAACATGGTTGTGGTCGCATAGAAGATGGAAATACAAAAAGCCAGCTTCAATTCCACTTCATGAGCAGAAACCGGGAAAGTCGAATGGAGAAAAAGGTCAAAGTGCAGAAGGAAATCACTTTCTCAGCGCAATGTTGTATTTTCTTGTATTGAAACCAATTTCGTTGTTGCCCTATCGTTTGGGATACGCGGTTTCCTGGTGCATTTACATCGTACTGTATTACTTTCTCCGTTACCGAAGAAAAGTTGTTTATCAAAATCTAAAAAATTCATTCCCTGAAAAAACCGAGAAAGAACGCAACAAAATAGCGAAACTGTTTTACAAACATCTGGGCGATGTTATCATGGATGCGATCAAGGCATTTTCAATTTCTAAGGACGATTTGCGCAAACATCTTTCGTGCAAAAACCCGGAATTGATCCGCAAATATTATGATGAAGGAAAAGATGTTATTGTTGCTGTTGGTCATTATAACAGTTGGGAATTGTTTCTGACAGGAATCAATTTATATATCAGACATCAGGCCGTTGTTATTTATCAACCGCTAGGCAATAAGTATCTCGACAAAGTATTGCGCGACAAACGTAGCGAGTACAGGACGATGATGTTGCCTCGTAATGAAGTCAAAAATTTTTACAATTCTCCTCGCAAAAGTTTATCAGCAATAGTATTTGCAATTGATCAATCGCCTCCGCGCCCGGAGAATTGCTATTGGATGAATTTTCTCCATCAGGAAACCGGCGTACTCTTTGGAACTGAAAAATTTGCGAAAGATTACGATCAGCCTGTTGTTTATGCACGAATCACCAAAGAAAAACGCGGACATTATTCTTTGGAATTTATTGATGTGACTGCCAATCCGGGATCAACTCGATACGGTGAGATCACAGAAAAAGTAACAGAGTTGCTGGAAAAAGACATTCACTCCAAACCGGAATACTGGCTATGGTCGCACAAGCGATGGAAACATCGTCGGCCTGAAGGGATGAAACTCGCGGAGAAAAACTAAAGTGTGTGATTAAGAAGCTTTCCGCTCTCAACAAGTTTCCGAAGATAAGGAGCCGAACGCACTTTGCGAATCAATTCCAGATGCCCTGAGTGATGGCAGTCGCTACCTACAAATTCATACCATCCCTTATCGATCATTTGCTCCGCAATTTTCCTAGTTTCAGGAGAATAATGTCCTGTGAGAGAATTGAGATTCAATTGGAACAAAACTCCTTTGTCTTTTAGTTTTTCGAAATTGTTCATGTCGCGAAACCAATACGGATAACGCTCGGGATGGGCAAGAATCGGTTTGTAACCTCCAGTAATCATTCTGAAAATAATTCCATCCAAATTCTCTGGCGCGTTCATGAATGAAACCTCAAACAACAAATGATTATTCCCAAAAGTGAGCAGAGTTTCACTTTCCAATTTTTTTTCCAGATCAAAATCGAAATAATACTCTGCCGCTGCTTCAATTTCAATTTCAATTCCAGCATCAGCTACTGCTCTTCGCACTTGCTCCAGACCGGTATTAATAATCTCTGGAGTATTCCGATAAAAATCGCCCATGATGTGCGGAGTGGTGATCACTTTACGATAACCCAATTCGGCCATCGTTGTGATCATCTCAACACTGTCCTTCATCGTCTTTGCTCCATCGTCTATTCCCGGAATGAAATGCGAATGCATGTCAACTCCAATCAACGACAAATCGATGGGCTCACCTGGAGCAGTTCTCTTGAAAAGACGATTGAAGATTCCCATTGGTTATTCGAAGTTAAACAATAGTTGGGAGAAGGGAGAATATGTCATTGCGAGAGTAGCGAAGCGAAACGAAGCAATCCCCTCTGCCGAAGACGGGATTGCTTCGCTGAAATGCGCTCGCAATGACCCTCGACTCTTCCTTCTCCCAACTTACGATTACCCCAACTTCCCCTTCAACGCCTCCAACTGATCCATCCAATCATTCCCTGACGATTTCTTTTTTGAATCCGGACCCTTAGAACTTGTCGCCGGCGATTTTGGAATACGAATTTTTGGAGATTGGTTTTTCGCTTCGGGTTTCTCGCCTTTCATTGAAAGTGCAATCCGCTTTCTCGCTACATCAACTTCTGTCACAGTTACCATCACTTTCTGTTGCACCTTCACAATCTTGTTCGGATCGTCAACAAAAGTATCTGCGAGTTGCGAAATGTGAACCAGCCCATCCTGATGAACGCCAATGTCAACGAATGCGCCAAAATTTGTAACGTTGGTAACTATTCCAGGCAATCGCATTCCTTCTCGCAAATGCTTCATCTCGCTTATACCTTCTTGAAACTTGAACGCCTCAAACTCCTTGCGCGGATCTCGTCCAGGCTTGTCAAGTTCTTTAAGAATATCATTAAGTGTTGGCAGCCCAACTGTTTCGGTCACATATTTCTTCAGATCCACTTTCTTGCGAATCTCTTTATCCCCAATTAGATTTTCAATTGACGAGCCCAGATCCTTCGCCATCTGTTCAACAATCGGATATGTTTCAGGATGAACCGCACTTTGATCGAGTGGATTCACGCTGTTTCGTACACGCAAAAATCCAGCGGCTTGTTCGAAAGCTTTACTTCCTAAACGCGGCACATTCGACAAATCTTTTCGCGACTTGAACGGTCCGTTCTCGTTGCGATAATCAACAATTGCTTTCGCCAATGAAGGACCAATTCCGGAAACGTAAGCCAACAATTGTTTGCTCGCTGTGTTCAATTCAACTCCAACAGCGTTTACACAACTTTCTACAACTTCATCCAGTTTCTTCTTGAGCAATGGCTGATCTACATCGTGCTGGTATTGTCCAACTCCAATTGATTTCGGATCAATCTTCACAAGCTCAGCAAGCGGATCTGTTAATCGTCTTCCAATAGATACTGCTCCACGCACCGTTACGTCTTCATTTGGAAATTCGTCACGCGCCGCTTCTGACGCTGAATAAACCGATGCTCCGCTTTCATTCACCATGACAATAAGAATGTCTTTCGGAATTTCCTGCATCGCGCGAACAAACTCTTCGGTTTCACGACCGGCTGTTCCGTTCCCAATAGAAACTGCTTCAACTCCATGCTTTGCAATGAGTCGGTACAGAGTATCTTCTGAGGCACGGACTTCGCGCTGCGGAACGTGCGGATAGATCACGGTATGTTCGAGCAATTTTCCTTGACGGTCGAGCACAACCACTTTCACGCCCGATTTGAATCCGGGATCAAGCGCAAGCACAACTTTCTGCCCGAGTGGAGAAGAAAGCAAAAGCTCGCGCAGATTTTGCGCGAACACTTCGATCGCTTTTACATCCGCAACATCTTTGGTCAACTGACGAAATTCTGTTTCAAGTGAAGGTTGCAGCAATCTTTTGTACGATCCAAGAATTGCTGCTTCTACATGTTCAGCACATTCGTTTTTCGCTTTCAAGAATTTCTTGCCAAGAACTGCAAGCGCAGCGTCTGCATCAGGAGAAATATCCAGCATAAGAATTCCTTCGTTCTCTCCGCGTCGCATCGCCAGCATTCGGTGAGAAGGACAATTCATCAACGCCTCATCCCATTTGAAGTAATCGCGAAATTTTTCACCATCATCCTCCTTCCCAGCCACAACACGACTTCGAACTAATCCGGCTTCTCTGAAAAGCTTTCGCAATGCTTCACGCGCATTTGCATCCTCACTCACCATTTCAGCAATAATATCACGTGCCCCGTCGAGCGCAGCATCAGCGTCTTCTACTTCTTTTTCTACGCTTACAAATTCCGCCGCTTTTGCTTTCGCACTTCCATTCTTCTGTTCAAGAAGAAACAAAGCGAGTGGCTCCAAGCCTTTTTCCCTGGCAATTGTTGCGCGAGTTTTACGTTTTGGTTTATAAGGCAAATACAAATCTTCTAACTGATTGATATTGTCGGCAGCGTTCAGCTTGCCACGCAATTCATCGGTAAGTTTTCCTTGTTCCTCAATCGTGTTGATAATAAACTCTCGACGTTGCTCCAAAGCACGCAACTGCTCCATGCGATCGCGCACATTTGCAATTTGAACTTCATCCAATGAACCGGTCATTTCCTTACGATACCTTGAAATGAAAGGAATCGTTGCGCCTTCGTCAAGCAATTCAATTGTTGCAGTTACTTGCTTCACGTCGATGTTTAATTCGACAGCGACTTTGCGGATGTTGAGGCGTTCAGTAGTGGCAGACATTTCAATTTGGAATTAGGCTTAAAAGTAGCCACGAAGTCGCGAAGACACGAAGAAAACTCGAAGAGAAATTATGAACGACTGTGGATAAATAATTAGACTTTGAATCACCTTTTTTATTTCGGTGCATCAACCCGCGTCATCCGATAACAACCTCCTGCTGCAAATCTTTCACTTACCGAAAGCCAAAAATTATCATTGTCAATCCAAATAATATGAAGCATAGCTGATGTCGTTTCTCCCTTTGTGTCGCCACCTAACATATAGAGAATCGTTGCCCGCCCAGTATTCACTTGTCCATAATCACCTCTCTTAAGATTACGAACGCTGTCTGGATTAGCAATCCACCAACGTGGGTAAGTGTTGTCAATAAATATTTGACTTGTGTCGATTCTTAATTCGTACATCCAGGGCCTTGAAATTGCAACCCATTTATCAGATCGATCCATCATCATTGTAGCTTTCCAATCCCCATTTAATAACGTATCACGAAGAATTTTCGGCGCCCAATCGATCTCCCCTATTTTTCTCAAACTTCTCGTACCAACATACGAAGATGTACTGTCATAGTCGAACCAGCGAGAAGTAAAGCTAATTGTTGAATCATCCTGATACACAACCTCGTAATTCCGGACAATTCCATCACCGTTGCTCCATCCTCTCAATTCTATAAACTTTGGCTTGAAGGACACGTCATACATCGAGTCATCGAACGCATGTACAATTTCCAAAGGTTCATGATAGAATCGCTTAGCAGAATCCTTTCCCAATGAAAATTCTGTAACACTCCACTCATGAATGATCACATAATAATCCAACGAAGCTTCTGCAAATCGCGGCTCCAACTTGCCGTTTTTGTACGTTTCGCCCGCCATCTGCTTCCAAACACCATTAAATCCAAAATCTGTCTTTTCAGGTGCTTGAGCATGGGCTTCAAATAAAAAACAACTGCATAAAGTAAGATAGAATAGACGCATAATTATCTATAAAACGAATAATTTCCAATAAGATACACTTCAGGCTATTTTACAAGTCTATGCAAAATATCGATCCTTTTGTCAGATACATCACAGATGGACCTCAAATGTTCACTGTCAAATCCAAAGTGTATGCGCTAGAAACATTACTTCTTTCAAATGTCCCTTTATAGAAGCTATGAGGTCACGAAGCAATAATCAAAACACAGAAAAACTATGAACGAGTACCGATATCAAAGACATTCAATTTTGAAAAAATATCTCCTAGAAGAAAATAATTTCAGTTAGATACAATAAATAATTCGCCTCAATTCCGTATCCTTTTCTTCCGAGATTGGTTATTACAACATGAGAACCAAACTTGCCCTCCTCATTGCTCTGTTCATGCTAAGTT
>CAZBYM010000020.1:0-8679 GCA_964495745.1 uncultured Chryseobacterium sp.
CCGGATAATTAAGGCCTTTACGGGGCGCAAATTTAGATATTCTTTTCCATTTTGCCTGTATGTAGGAACCTATATTTTGCCGCCGGTGAGCTGGTCAAATTCAGACCAATTATACTCCCACGGTGCTATATTTGTAAATAAACACTTTCATTCTTATGTGGCAAACGTTTCTGAAGGCATGGGCGATCATTCCACTCACCATACTAGTATCAGCTTGTGGCAGTGATGACCCTCAAGGAGAATTTGATAACGGAAAAGACAAAGGGAAAGACAGCGCAGAAAGCAGTCTTCGCTACATCAAGAATTCTCCACCGTCAAGATGGGAATCTGATTGGTCAAACGAAAACACAATCGTTTATCATTGGCGTGGAGAACCAGACAATCTTCATCCAACGAATGGTGCATCTAATCCGCGCAGAATGATCATGGATTATACGCATCGTTTTCTCGTGAATCTCGATTTTGAAAATCTTACACTTCGACCAGATCTTGCTGTTGCGCTTCCAACCGCATCCGAGAATGGATTAGAATACACATACGAATTGAAATCAGACATAACCTGGGATGATGGCTCACCGCTTACCGTTGATGATGTGATTTTCACATTGAAAGCGAATGTATGTCCGAATACAAACAACCCACAATACAAACCGTATTTTGAATATTTATCCGGAATTGAAAAGGACGCGTCAAATCCTTTAAAATTCAAAATGATCATGAAGCAACGCTATTTACAAAACGTTGCTTTGTTTGGAGAAATTCCGATCATCCAGGAAAAGTTTTTTGACAAAAATAAAGTGTTGGCCAAATACACTCTTGCGCAATTTCAGGATCCGGAGTTCATTAAAACTACGCATGCTGATCTCGAAACATGGGCGAATGAATTCAATGATCCAAAATATGGACGTGACATTTCTAATCTCAACGGATTAGGTCCTTACGAAGTAACAGTTTGGGAAGACAAACAGCGAATGGTTTTGACTAGAAAGAAGAATCATTGGACATTTAAGATAAAGGATCAAGGCATGTATGACGCTTCGCTTCCTGACAAAATTATTTGCCGGTTAATCGTTGACGAAACTGCAATTTCTCTTGGATTGAAGAATCAGGATATTGATGTTTCAACGTGGATTTCAACTCATGGCTTGGTTGAACTTCAAAAAGACACCAACTTCAACAGAAACTATCACTCTGCATTTGTAAGCAATTTTGATTGGCAATACATGGGATTCAATTTGAAACCTGAAGCGGTTAATCGTATTCCGTTCTTCGTAGACAAACGTGTTCGTCGCGCAATTGCACATTTAGTTCCAGCTGATGAAATGAACGAAGCTTATCTTGAAGGACAAGCAACGCGTATGGTAAGTTTGGTTCCTCCTACCCGAACTGATTCTTACAATACAGATCTCAAACCAATTGAACATGACATTGAGAAAGCAAAGGCCTTGCTTGATGAAGCGGGTTGGAAAGATACCGATGGAGACAATATCCGTGATAAAGTCATCAATGGAAAGAAAACGCAATTTGAATTTGACTTCAGTATCATGACGGGCAACGTTGCTACTGAGAATATGGCGAAGGATATGAAAGAGTCGATGAAACTTGCCGGCATCATACTCAACATTAGAACACTGGAGTTCGTAACGTTCTATGAGCAATTGCAACTGCATGAATTTGATTTATACTTCGGAGCTTGGTCTGGAACAAGCATGCCTGAAGATTACAAGCAAATCTGGCATACATCATCATGGGAAAATGGAGGATCGAATTATGTTGGATTCAGTAACGCTAAAGCAGACGCATTGATCGATTCGATTCGGGTTACAATTGTCGATAGTTTGCGAATTCCATTGGAGAAAGAGCTTCAGGCTATTGCATACGACGAACAACCTTATATTTTCATGTATGCCGTTCCGCGTAAAATTGCAATACACAAACGTTTCGATCATGCAGAAATGTTCTGGGAGAAACCAGGAGTTTATCTGAGTTGGCTGAAACTATTGTCAGCATCAACCATGCCGACTACCACCAATTGATGGATCCGAGCAACTGATGTTCAAATACATCTTACGCCGCATACTTGTTTTCATTCCGACGCTGTTCGTAATATCGTTGGTTGCTTTCGTAATCAGTATCAATGCGCCAGGAGATCCAATTGAAAATCTTTTTGAAGGTGCTAAGGGAGGAACTGGCGGCACTTCGCTCAATGAAGCGATGTTGCGTGAGAAAGATTCGCTGCGACATCAACTCGGATTAGATCTGCCTGTATTCTACTTTACCATGTCGACAATGGCGGAACCGGATACGATGTATCTGATCAAAGACAAAAGTGAGAGAGAATGTTTGTCCAGATTGCTTAACAGATACGGAAACTGGCCCGAAATTTCAGATTGGTACTGGTCACTTCAACATTTGAAATTGGAATCTGGAAAAACACCAAGTACCGATAGTACACTTCTTACTTTGCTCTCTGTAGATTCCGTAAATTATTATGATGACCAGTTCCGACAGAAAGCAACTTCACTTTTCAGGACCGACGATCCCGTGGAGATCGAATCAAAACTAAACTGGTTATTGTCTGAAATTTCACGATTTGATTTTTTGGGTAGCCGGAATTTTCTGGCGCACAACAAGACCTTCGCAGAAAATTGTCAACTAAAATTTCAGAACGTAAAAGAACTTTCAACTTCGTGGAAAAACTATGTTCCTACCATTCGCTTTTACGGATACAATCAATATCATCGATGGCTTTTCGGTGATGGAAATTGGCTGACTGGAAGCGGAGCAAAATATTGTGATGGAGTAATTCGTGGTGATTTTGGAATTTCATATGCGTCGCGGAAACCCGTTACAGAAACAATAGCTCGCGCCCTTCCGTGGTCGATGTTATTCACTCTTCTTTCAGTAATACTTGCATATCTCATCAGCATTCCGTTGGGAGTTCAAGCTGCAGCAAAACGTGGATCGTTCTTCGATCGTTCTTCTTCCGTTGTCTTATTCATGCTTTACTCACTACCATCATTTTTCATGGGCACTCTTCTCCTCATGACGTTTGCAAATCCTGATGTGATGAGCGTTTTCCCGGCAAATGGTGTCAAACCCGCAATCGGTTATCCGGACGGAGCAACGATGTGGGATAAGTTCATGATTTCATGGCCTTACATGATCCTTCCACTAATTTGTTACACATACAGTTCACTTGCTTTCCTCAGTAGAACCATGCGAGTTGCTATGTTGGAGATCTCCAGTCTGGATTTCATGAGAACAGCGCGCGCAAAAGGACTCAGCTATTATCTGGTGATTTACAAACACGGTCTGCGGAATGCTTTGCTTCCAATCATCACAGTTTTTGCGAATATTTTTCCATTGGCTGTTGGAGGTTCCGTCATTCTGGAATTTCTTTTTGGCATTCCAGGAATGGGTCCGGAAATATTGACCGCCGTGCAAACGAAAGACTACCCGATGATTGTTGCTGTGTTTACATTATCCGGATTCATGACTTTGGTTGGTTACCTCGTAGCGGATATTCTCTATGCTTTTGCTGATCCACGAATCTCCTATTCGAAAAAATGAGCGAAGAAAAAGATATCGAGGCTTTGGAAAATGCGAAACCTGATTTCAGCTTCCGCAAATACGCATGGAAACAATTCAAGCGCAACAAACCGGCGTATATTTCATTTTACGTGTTGTTATCACTTGGGGTTCTCGCGATTCTTGCTCCATTTATCGCCAATGAAAAACCATTGTACATCAAATACAAAGGCGAAACTTTCTATCCTGCGTTTTCATTTGCGACGAATTATCATTTGAAGGATCTGAAAAGCGGCGACAGCATCAACATTCAACTTGACATTGCAGATTGGAAACGCATGGAATTTGAATCTGTGTGGTGGGCACCAGTACCATGGTCTCCCGGAAGACCAGACAAAGCGAACAGAAAATGGGTTGGCCCGGGAGATCCTCAACGTTTTATCACGGCAGATAAAGATACGCTCTACATGCCATCGCGTTTCAAGCATCGTCTCGGAACAAACGAGTCGGGAGAAGATGTACTTGCAGGATTAATCCATGGAACACGAATTTCCTTGAGCATTGGATTTATCTCCATGGGAATTGCTTCAATCATTGGGCTCTTTTTAGGTGCAATCGCAGGATACTTCGGAGATAATCGGCTTCAATCCTCAAGAGGAAAATACTACATGATTCTTCTTTCGCTACCATTTGCATGGTTTTATGCGTTCAACGTTCGCATGTATAATCTGAAAGACGCGATTGAAGAATCCGGCTCATCCTTTCTGTGTCAATTGCTACTGAGTATTTTTATTTTCGCTGTTGTAGTCTGGCTTTTTTCGTTCATTGGAAAACACATTAGCAAAGGAAAATGGTTAAGCAAACAAATATTTATTCCATTAGATTCATTTATTTCACGCGGAATTGAAATTCTGAATTCCATTCCAATTCTTATCCTCATTATTTCACTTGCAGCTTTGACAAAAGAATATTCTATTATTTACGTGATGGTAATTATTGGATTGACGTCTTGGACCGGAATTGCCCGCTTCACACGTGCAGAGTTTCTGAAAATCCGAAGCATGGATTACATTCAGGCTGCTGAAGCAATGGGCTTCAAAGAGAAGCGAATCATTTTCAGACATGCGTTGATTAACGGAATGGCTCCTTCTCTCGTGTCGATTGCATTTGGTATTGCTGCAGCAATCTTGATTGAATCGGGATTATCATTTATTGGAGTAGGATTACCTGCTGACGTAATTACCTGGGGCAAACTCCTGAATCAAGGCCGAGAAAATTTCCATGCTTGGTGGCTCATTGTCTTCCCGGGAATCGCCATTTTCATTACCGTTACCGTATATAATCTCATTGGGGAAGGATTACGGGATGCTCTGGATCCTAAATTGAAGCGGTAAAGTGTAAACTATTTATTAATTTAGTGTTTCATATTAACAGGATCTCCTTTGAAAAAAGCATTGCTTCTCATCACCTGTTTAAGTTTTAGCTTGGCGGCCAATGCCGGTCGTCCTAAAATTGGTCCGGGATTCACTCCTGGAATTGGCGACGGAGCTACGACAGGAGGAGGAACAAATACGGAAGTAACATTACCAGTTGGACTTCCACTTCCAAGTTCAGATCCGACTACAGGTCCGCCAAATGATCCTGGTGCAAGCACATCCAATATCGTTTACACATTCGATCTGACTTCAGAAAATGGCGCGGCGTCGGTAAATCAAACTCATGCAGCACTGGAGAATGCCCGCACGATGAATGCTTCTTGTGTTCTCATTCGCATCAATAGTTTCGCTGGTGGATGGGATGTTGCTGAAAATATTCGCCAAGAGATTCTTGGTTACGACAGACCTGTAATGGTTTTTGTGAATAATCAAGCCGTTCCTGCAGCTTCCTTCATTTCTACCGGAGCAGACAGTATTTACACGAAAAAAGGCTCGACACTTTCGAACGACAAAGCAAAGAACAAGTCTTCGGTTTCCAGCAAAGATAATTCGGACAGGATTTCCGACAGCAAGAATGCGAATGTTGTTCAGAATAACAATCAGAGTTCTGCAACCAAGAGCGAATATGGCCAGGACGTGACAATGAATGAAATCTTGTACAAAGCAGGACTTGGAAACCTGACGGTAGTTCAGCATGATCCAGGACTTGCAGAACAAAGTATTAATTTTCTGACTGATCCATTTGTCATGCTATTGATTATCCTGCTCGCTGGATTTGTTATGCGTAAAGCAGTTCGCGCTCGTTTTCCAGGTCCTATGATGTACGCTTTAGCTCTCACCTTCTTGCTGTTGCTCGCGCCGTTTCAGGTTGCAGGGCTTGCAAGTGGAATTGAAATCTTCGGTGCAATTGCCTTAATGACCTTGTTACTTTTTAGTGCCAAAAGGAATCTGCGTTTTGTTACAACCATTTTGATTACCTGTCTTGCTGTAGTCTTTACACTCGTGCGCACAGGTGACACCACAGCCTTGTTGGAATATGGATCCAGCTCAGATTTGATTCTGTTGCCACTAACAACTTTTGTAATGCTTCTTGCAGGATGGTTACTTGCTCATTTTACTACTTCAAATTTCAAGAAGAAAGCTGAAAGCAAAATTGAGAGTGCCCAAATGTCGATTTCACTTGCGGCCTAGGTTACATTAACCAGATTGTTTCCAATTCCCCTCCGTTTGCACCGAATATGTGAATAAGTGCTGCGAATATTGCACCTACCGATGTGAGAAAATTGCCAATCAGTAATACAAGAAACACACAACCTAGATTAGAACCCGAAGGTGCTGATTTACGGAAGAGTTGAATCGCCATCCATGCGAGTGCAAGAGAAATAACAGCAAAAATCATGTGAAGAATCGCATGCTCCATGGGAGAAATTCCTTTGTAAAGCATGTAGAAAATATTGTATCCCCAACGCAACACCACCGACAATACGAGGTAATAAATTGCGTTATGTTTGGCGCGATCAGCTAAATTCATAGGTGAAATGAAAATCAAAGGTACGTTTTCGATGTGTTTATCAAACAAAATCTATTACAGCATCGTTCTAGGTGTAAGTACCTTCGCATTAACGCTATTCATTGGCAATTCACCAAAATCATTTGCGCTTCCGGAGTTTCGCTCCTCAATTTCTTCTGGTGATTCAGCTTTGCGGCTAATCCATGTTTATGTGGCGTTGTGCGACAACGACTCGCAAGGAATAGTTCCGGTGAACAAACGGATGGGCAATGGCAATGATCCCGGGAATAATCTTTATTGGGGAAACGGTTACGGAGTCCGGACTTTTTTCAACGCAAGTGATGACTGGAGATTGTTGCACACGTTCAAAAATCCAGCAACTGATGTGCTTGAGCGTTGTGTATGGAAACACCGCAGATACAATTGTATTATGGTTGCTGATGCATACCGCGGAGCCAGAATCAAACCATGCACAATTAACTTTCTGAGAAGTGCTTCAGGAAATTGTATTGATACTTTGTCAATTGATGACAACGGCTCTAAAATGACATTGTTGCTGGGCAAAGCGCATCTCGTTTGTTATGTTGGCCATGATGGATTAATGGATTTTGAAATTATCGATCCGCCAAAAAACAAAGATTCCGCAAACAAAGATGTTTTTATTCTTGCATGTGCGAGTAAAATGTATTTCAAGGAAGTGATTACAATTGCTGGAGCAAATCCGGTTTTGTGGACTACCAATTTACTTGGACCAGAAGCTTATGTTTTGAAAGCGGGAATTGATGGATGGCTGTTACACGAAACAGGTGAGCAGATTTGTGTGCGTGCTGCGAAGGCGTATGATCAGTATACGCACTGTGGATATGGTGGAGCGAGGAGATTGTTTACTACAGGTTTTTAGGATTGAGTTGCGCACCTACGGCGCTCTGGATTTCTACTGCAGAGCTAACCAGCCGCTACGCGACTGGTTAGCGGGATTTCGCTCCTATGGAGCTTTGTAATCCGTTTAAGATGCTTTTCGAATTGGGGTTCAAAGGGTTTGCTGAAATTTTACTCTTACGGAGCAATGTGAATTTTTGTGATAATAACAAATCACAAAACTCCCTGTTTGTTACTCAGCACGAAACGTTGTAACGTGAACTATGTACGATTGGGTTCCAGTACGCGATCAAAGCACACCGCCCGTATTCTCGAAGAGTTTATCCAGCAATTTCTTCACAGGAACTAATTCCTCCTTTGTGATCCCTTTCAATGCCATTTTTCGATACGCTTGCACCGCAGATTCTGCTCTTGAAAGTTCCTTCTTCCCTGCGGCCGTGACTTTCAATAAGGATACGCGTTGATCTTTGTCAGAAATTGTTCGTGTCACCATTTTCAGTTTCTCGAGTGTGTGAACAATTCTGGTTACTGAAGCGGGATCTTTGGCAGCCCGTTCCGCGAGAATGTGATGTGCAACATTGCCTGAGTTGTGTGTTTCATTCAGAATAATCCATTGATCAACGGAAAGATTGACTTTCTTTTCATTGAAATGCGATTGCAGGGAAAATCGTAACTGACGCAAAGTGCGATCAAGCAGAAAAACGACGGAACCCGATCGTTGATTACTCATGCGCGAGGGAATTTGGTTTTGAAATAACCCATAAACCGAAGAAAGTAATGGCTCCGTTAATGATCAACAGTTCATTTCCGAATTTGTATCCGCCAAGAAACGGAGAATCGAATTTTAGTGTCGTGAGATAATTCAAGAGGAAACAAATGGCTGGTGCAAGAATACAAATTGCAACTATTAGCATTCCACTTACTGTTCTTTTTTTCATTACAATTCCAAAAGTGAACAAGCCAAGCAACGGCCCATATGTAATTGCAGCAAGAAATAATATCAGGTCAATAATCGCGCGATCGTTCACTGCTTCAAGTATGAGCAGAACGACAAAAAGTAAGATTGAGAATGCAATATGAACTTGCTTGCGCACTTTCGTTCTTCGTTCTTCTGTCCAGCCTTTCTCAACGTGATTGAACCCAAGAAAGTCGATACAGAAAGACGCAGTAAGCGCGGTTAATGCTCCATCAGCACTCGGATACGCGGCAGAAATTAATCCGATGATGAAGAACAATGCACAAACTGTTCCCAGGCTACCTAAAGCAATGGTCGGAAATAATTCATCCGTTCTCATGGCGCCATTCGTAAGACTTGCCTGAATT